>JBATTI010000406.1:0-3761 GCA_049670445.1 Albidovulum sp.
GCGCATGATAATCATTGGTGGAGATGCCGCGCACGAACAGGTTGGGGTCAAAACTGGGCGCAGAGGCGATGGCAAGTATATCGCCCTGAGCCAGATCCATCACCACTGCGGCAGCACTGTCTTCGCCAAGCCGGGCAATTGCATAGTTTTGCAACCGCGCATCCAATGTCATGCGCAGCTTCTCACCGGCATCGCCTTCACGCCGGTCAATCTCTCGCATTTCGCGCCCGGTTGCGTTGACTTCGGTGCGTCGGGTGCCGGCTTTGCCGCGCAGCTCATCCTCCAACTTGCCTTCGACCCCAAGCTTGCCGATCTGGAACTTGGGGGTTTGCATCAGCGGATCAGGATTGGTCATCTTGGAGAGGTCATAATCGCTGACCGGGCCCACATAGCCCAGCACATGGGCGAAATCAGCGCCACGCGGATAGATGCGCGACAGGCCCACCTCTGTCGTTACCCCCGGCAAGGCGGGGGCATTCACGGCGACGCCCGAAAACTCTTCCCAGCTTAGCCGGTCGGCTACGGTGATGGCCACGGTCGGGCTGCGCTTCTTGATCTCGGCCAACGAACGTTCGATGTCGTCGGGTGACAGCGGGATCAAACGCGACAGCCGGTTCAAAACGGCAGATACGTCACCGGCGTCTTCGCGGGTGACTGTGACGCGGTAATTTTGTTCATTGCCCGCAAGCAACACGCCATTACGGTCATAGATCAGACCGCGCGCTGGCGGCAGCAGCTTGATCTTTATGCTATTTCCATCGGACAAAAGCTGAAACTGGTCGGCCTGATCGACCTGCAAATAACGCATCCGAAATGCCAGCGTACCTGCGAACAGCCCTTGCAAAGAGCCCAAAAGCAGCCCTCGGCGGCTTACGATGCGCGCGGCGGCCGCGCTTCTTTTGGCGGCATGCCTCATAACCGTTGCCCCAACGCGTCAACCTCGCCCGTGGCCGCGCGGCGCAGGCCAAAGGCCAACTGCATGGCAAGCGCCAAGAACGGATAGGCCATAAGGGTTGCGACCAATTGCACCGTTACCTGGCCAAAGCTGGCTTGCGGAATCATGAACAGAAAATGGACAAAACTGTTGGCCAGCGTCATCACCGCAATAACACCACCTGCCATCATCCATTCGGCAAAAAACGGCAAATCGCGGGTGCTGTTTTCGCGTGAGCGCAGGAATTCAGTGCCCAAAAGCACGATCAAGGCCCAAAGCCCCGGTGGGCGCAGCGCCAAGAGATCATCAATCAGAAATACCCCGGCAATCAGCAAGGCGGGAACATAGTCGGGGCGCCGCAACACCCAAACCACGGTCAGACACAAAAGCAGTTCAGGCCCTGGCCAACGCGGCGGCAGGGTCGAAAGCGGAAGGATGCGAAAGAATATGATGATCGCCGCAATGCCGATAAACAAAGCGCGAAACCCAAGGCGGCGGGTGGCCGGAGACTCAACCATTATTGTTGTCCTCCGCTGGTTTGGCGGCCTCAGGCAAAGCCGCAGGATCGGGGGTTATCACCGGCGGCTGGGCAGGGGGGATCAGAACGCCTGCCTCTTCGATCCGCTCACTCGGGTGGCTGCGCAATACCCGCAAGAAATCAAGCCGTTCATAGTCAGCCGACAAGATCACCCGAAACCGTCGGTCGGTGCCTTGCGCCACTTGGCCCACCAGGATCCCCGCCGGAAAAACCCCACCGTCGCCGGACGAGATCACCCTGTCACCGGGGCGGATCCGTTCCGGGGCTTCAAGAAATTCGATCGGCGGGGCGGCGGAGTTATCACCAACCAGCATCGCCTTTTGCCCCGAGGGCTGCACCGTCACCGGGATCCGGCTTGAGGCATCGGTAAGCAAGATAACCCGCGCGGTATTTTGCCCAACACCCGAGATGCGGCCGACAAGCCCAAGCCCGTCCATCGTGGCCCAGCCATCCACAACCCCGTCGCGCGCACCGACATTCAACAACACGGACTGGCGAAACGGTGATCCGCTGTCGGCCAGAACCACGCCCGAGACCGAGGTCAGTTTTGGGTCCAGCCGCACCTGATTTTGGGCCAGAAGTTTGGCATTTTGCTGTTCCAACTGCACAGCGGCCTCTTTCCAGGCTTTCATCTGCTGAAGTTCACCGCGCAGCTTTTGATTTTGCTCGTAAAGATTGGCGTAGGACTGAAAGCCATCAATCATCGACGCGACCGAGGTGACCGGTGCCATCGCCCAATCCATATTGGGCACCACGCTGTCAATAAAGGCGGTGCGAAACCGTTCAACCCTTGGACTGTCGATGCGCCAGATCAAGAAAGTCAGGCCAAGCAGCAACGCGACAATGGTTATCAGAACCCGGCGAACCGGGCCCTTATAGTCAATATCGGTGTTGCGGTCTCTTGCCACGGCGGCCTCATCTTGGGCAAGCCGGGCAACTTATTGCCCGGCGAGGGGCTTAGCTGTCGTAATCAATGACATGGCGCAGCTGTTTTTCATACTCCAGCGCTTTGCCTGTACCAAGGGCTACACAGTTCAACGGCTGATCGGCGACGGATATTGAAAGGCCGGTCTGTTCGCGAAGTGCCAGATCCAACTCCCCCAACAAGGCACCACCGCCGGTCAGCATCACACCCCGGTCAACGATATCGGCGGCCAGATCGGGTGGCGTGGCTTCAAGGGCGGTCATCACGGCTTCGCAGATCTGCTGGACCGGTTCGGAGAGCGCCTCGGCGATCTGTGCCTGATTGATCTCAATCTCTTTTGGAACACCGTTAAGCAGATCACGGCCCCGCACATGCATTGCTGCGCCCCGCCCGTCATCCGGCATACGCGCGGTGCCGATAGAGGTCTTGATCCGTTCCGCCGTGCTTTCCCCGACCAAAAGGTTCTGCTGACGCCGTAAATACGAGATGATGGCTTCGTCCATGCGGTCACCGCCCACCCGGACCGAACGCGCATAAACGATATCGCCCAAGGAAAGCACCGCGACTTCGGTCGTACCACCACCGATATCGACAACCATGTTGCCGGTCGGATCGGTGATCGGCATGCCGGCACCAATCGCCGCTGCAATCGGCTCGGCGATCAGGCCCGCGCGTCCCGCACCGGCCGAAATCACCGATCCACGGATCGCGCGCTTTTCAACCGGGGTGGCGCCATGGGGTACACAGACGATGATCTTGGGCTTACCCAAAATCGAAGAGCGTTTGTGAACCTTGCGGATGAAATGCTTAATCATCGCCTCGGCGGCCTCAAAATCGGCAATCACGCCTTCGCGCATCGGGCGGATCGCCTCGATTGACCCCGGTGTGCGGCCCAGCATCAGCTTGGCGTCTTCGCCCACCGCAAGAACCTGCTTTTTGCCGTCCTTGATATGATAAGCCACGACCGAGGGTTCATTCAGGACGATGCCCTTACCCTTGACATAGACCAGCGTATTCGCTGTGCCGAGGTCGATTGCCATGTCAGACGAAAACAGACTGCCCAAAAACCACGCCATAATTTGTTCCGTTACCCCAAGAATATACGGCCCGCGACTCGCGACGGCACAGGCAGAGGCTCTTATAGGGCGCGTACACCCTCAGTGAAAGGCCCTTGGCGTTTGTGTTTGCGGGATTCCGCGCGGGGCATCGGCCCCGCGCGTTCAGCTTTACGATGCATCCCGCATATTCACCGATTTCACATTCTCGCCAGGTGCGGATTTGGTGCGCCGCACAATCAGCCGGTTGAGCGCGTTGATATAGGCGCGCACGCTGGCCACGACGGTATCGGTATCGGCCGATTGGCC
>JBATTI010000407.1:0-3015 GCA_049670445.1 Albidovulum sp.
ATCCCGGACTGCGGCGCGATCCAGCTGGAAGAACAGGGATTCAAGTTCGGAGGCCTCATGTTCGGTAAGCCCGACATTTTCCAAGACATAGCGCCCGACCCGAAGGCTCGAATCAAAATATTCGCGCACGATGTCGTCAGCCCCGGCGCGGTACAGCTCAAACACATGTTCGCGGTTGCGCGCACGCGCGATGATATGCAGATCCGGGCGCTGTTCACGCGCATAGCGGACAAGTTTCAGCGACGCGTCGCGACCGTCAAAACAAACCACCAGCACCTTCGCGGTTGCAAGACCGGCCGCGCGCAACAGCGCCGGGCGGGTCGGGTCGCCGACAAAACCCTTGAAGCCGAACTGGCGCAACAGGCGGATGGTCTTGGGGTCCTGATCCAGCACCGTGGTCTTGAAACCCGACATGGTCACCATCCGGTTGACGACCTGCCCGAAACGACCGACCCCCGCGATAATGACCGGCTGTTGGTCATCAATCTCATCATCCGCAACCGCAGCCGCCGGATCCGCCAAGCGGCGGCTTAGCTTTTCATGCAGCAAGAAGAACAGCGGCGTCAGCAGCATCGACATCGCGATCACCAGCAACAGCGTTTGCGCCGTCGTCTCGGGCAGCAGGCGCTGCGCGATGGCAAATGAGGTCAGCACAAAGCCAAATTCACCCGCCTGCGCCAGCCCCAGTGTGAAAAGCCAGCGGTTGCGCCCCTTAAGGCCAAAGACCCGGCCCAAAATGTACAAGATCGCACCCTTGACCAGCATCAGCGACAGCGTCAGCAAGATGATCTTCAGCGGCTTGGACTGCAACAGCGCCAGATCCATCCCGCTGCCGACGGTGATGAAGAAAAGCCCAAGCAAGAGGCCCTTGAACGGTGCGATATCCGACTCAAGCTCATGCTTGAATTCAGAGTTGGCAAGAACCACGCCCGCCAAAAACGTCCCCAATGCGGGCGACAGGCCCACCAGCAGCATCAAGGCCGCGATGCCAACCACGATGCACAGGGCAAAGGCGGTCTGAATTTCGCGCAATCGGGCGGCATGCACATAGCGGTAGACAGGGCGCACAAGGAAATGCCCGGCCAGAACCACCATCGCCACGGCGCCCAAGGTCACAAGGGTGACGCCCCAGCCCGGAAGGTTGTTGATCAGGCTAAGGGCGCCGGCTTCGCTGCGCTCAAACTCGGCCAGAAGCCGCGCGCCGGGCAGGGCCAGAAGCGGCAAGAACGCCAAAATCGGAATGACCGCAATATCTTGCATCAGCAGCACCGAAAATGTGCTGCGCCCGCCCGGGGTTTGGATCAACCGCTTTTCGGTCAGGGTCTGCAAGACGATGGCCGTCGATGACAGCGACAGCGTCACCCCGATTGTCAGCGCCACCCGCCAATCCAGATGCAGCGCAAGCGAGATGGCGAAGATGACCAGCGTGGTGACGGTAATTTGCAGCCCGCCAAGCCCCAAAAGCTTTTCGCGCATCGCCCAAAGGGCCTTCGGCTCCAACTCCAGCCCGATCAAGAACAACATCAGGACCACGCCAAATTCCGCAACATGCTGAAGATCGGCGGTTTCGCTGCTGACAAGGCCCAGAACCGGCCCGATGATGATACCGGCCGCCAGATAGCCCAGAACCGACCCAAGCCCCAATCGCGTGGCCAGAGGGACGGCAATGACCATGGCCAGAAGGTAAAGCGTTGCTTGAAACAGGATGGCGTCCATCTTGGCCTTTCAGATCGGCAGGGGGGCGTCGGGTTTAAACTGGTCCATCACGATCTGGCTTTGCACCCGGGCGACGGCGGGATGGGCAAGCAGAACCTGATGAATCAATCTGTTCAGATCGGGCAGGCCTTCACAATAGACCCGTAAAAGATAATCCGCATCCCCGGTCAGCGTCCAGGCGCTCACAATTTCAGGTTGCAGCCCGATCAGGCGCGAAAATGCCGCAGAGGTTTCGGCCCCGTGACGGGTCATCTGAACCTGCACGAAGGCCTGCACATGCAGCCCCAGCCGAACCGGGTCAAGCCGGGCCGCATAGCCCTTGATCAACCCCATTTCCTCAAGCCTTTGGCGACGCCGGCCGGCTTGACTGGCCGAAAGCCCAAGTGCCTCGCCAAGTTCTTGTGCCGTCAGATGCGCATTGCGCTGCAATGCCGCCAGAAGACGCGAATCTGTGTCATCAACTGCGGCGCGGGTTTCATGCATGATACTAGGCTATATCACGGTTTTGCCGCGTCTTGCAGTGAATTTTTTGTAAAAATGCGCAATTCAAGCATCAATTCCGCGCTATTTTTGGTGAAACGCTTACCGGAGGATATATTTTGGGCCCATTCCCCCATTCCGCCCCGAAATCGAAGATCTCAACCGCAAACCCGGCGGGGCCCGATGGTTTTGAATTTGTCGAATTCGCCCATCCCGAACCCAAAGAGCTGCGCCAGCTTTTCGCGCGTATGGGCTATGTGATGACCGCGCGCCACAAGACCCGCGCGATAGAGCTATGGCAGCAAGGCGATATCACCTATATCCTCAACGCCGAACCAAACAGCCATGCGATGCGTTTTGTGGCCGAACATGGCCCCTGCGCGCCCTCAATGGGCTGGCGCGTCGTCGATGCGCAACAGGCCTGCGATCATGCGGTGGCGAAGGGCGCTGTGGCTTACGATGGCGATGACAAGGTGCTGGATGTGCCTGCAATCATCGGCATTGGCGGATCGCTTATTTATTTTGTCGATCAATATGATACCGCCGATCCTTACGGCGGTGCATTCGATTGGCTGGCCACGCCAAAGCCACAGGGCGTCGGCTTTTGCTACCTCGATCACCTCACCCATAATGTCCACAAGGGCAATATGGACAAGTGGTTCGATTTCTACAGCCGGGTCTTCGGTTTCAAACAGATCCGCTTTTTCGATATCGAGGGGAAGTTTACCGGTCTGCACAGCCGCGCGCTAACCTCGCCTTGTGGCCGTATCCGCATCCCGATCAACGAAGATCGCGGCGACAAGGGCCAGATCGTCGAAT
>JBATTI010000408.1:0-2318 GCA_049670445.1 Albidovulum sp.
CCAGCTTACGGGGTTGCGCCCGACCGCGGTGCCAACGGCGCGCACCGCCGCGGGGTTGCCAATGGCGCGGGCGATTTCGGAATAGCTGGTCACCTGACCCGAGGGGATCGACAACAGTGCTTCCCAGACCTTGATCTGGAAAGGTGCGCCCATCATCAACAACTTGGTCTCGCCGGTTCCGCGAAAGGCGGCTTCGACCCAAGCCGCGATAGCATCGGGGTTTTCTTCATATCCGGCCGCGGGCCAGCGGTTTTGCATATCGGCCATGGCGGCGGCGCGCCCGGTTTCTTCGGCAAAGGCCAGGCCGCATAACCCGCGCGCGGTGCCCATTGCCAGAGCCTCACCAAAGGGCGAGGGAAACCAGCCATAGCTGATTTGCTGACCTGCACCGCCACGGGCGTAGTCGCCCGGGCTCATCGCTTCCCAACGCAGGAAAAGATCATGCAAGCGGCTGCTGCCGGAAAGGCCTGCTTCGGCGGCGGTATCAAGCAAGGTAAAACGGTCTTTGAGCAGATGTTTTGCGTGATCAAGCGTCAGATATTGCTGATAACGTTTGGGCGACACGCCGACCCAGTTTGAGAACACCCGCTGAAAATGTGCCGGACTCATCGACAGACGCGTGGCCAAAGCGTCAAGCGACAGGCTTTGTCCGCCTGGCGCGTCAATCTCAGCCAAGGCGCGGGCGATGACGCGGTAGTGATAGTGTTCGGTCTGAGTTTCCATTTGCACTGGCCTTTCGATCTGACCAGAAGTTAGGCGATTGCGGATGGCCCTGCGACCCGGATACTGCGCTTAATGGCGCGCGAAGGCCAAAATCTGACCCGTTCGCCCCAAGAACCCCTTGCCCAATGGGCGCCACGCGGGGCATAGGGCGGTATGGCCCGTCAACTTGACTATAATACGATATATGAGATTTTTCGCCGCTTTCGCGAGGCCGAAGCCGAACCGAAGGGCGAGCTTGATCATGTCAACGCCTTCACGCTGGTGGTGGCCGTGGCCCTGTCTGCGCAGGCCACGGATGCGGGCGTCAACAAAGCCACCCGCGCATTGTTCAAAATTGCCGACACGCCTGAAAAAATGCTGGCGCTTGGCGAAGAGCAACTGACAGAGCATATCAAGACCATCGGGCTTTTCCGGCAAAAGGCCAAGAATGTGATCAAGCTAAGCCGGATCTTGGTCGATGATTTTGGCGGCCAGGTGCCGTCATCGCGCGCGGCCTTGCAATCTTTGCCCGGGGTTGGGCGCAAGACGGCGAATGTGGTGCTGAACATGTGGTTTCATCATCCGGCCCAAGCCGTTGACACCCATATCTTTCGCATCGGCAACCGCAGCGGCATTGCGCCGGGCAAGGATGTTGATGCGGTCGAGCGCGCCATTGAAGATAATATTCCCGCTGAATACCAGCAACACGCCCACCACTGGCTGATTTTGCACGGCCGGTATATTTGTGTCGCGCGCAAACCCAAATGCGGGGCTTGCCATATTCGCGATCTTTGTTTGTTTGAGGAGAAAACCCAGTGAGCCAACGTTATCAAGTTGTCGGTATCGGCAATGCCATTGTCGATGTTCTAAGCCAGACCGACGACAGCTTTCTTGACCTTATGGGGATCCAAAAGGGCATCATGCAACTGATCGAGCGTGAACGTGGTGAAGCGCTTTACGGGGCGATGAAAGACCGCACTCAGGCGCCGGGCGGGTCGGTTGGCAATACGATTGCCGGGCTTGGCAATCTGGGGCTGTCATCGGCCTTTATTGGCCGGGTGCGCGACGATGCATTGGGGCGTTTCTTTGCCAAATCGCTGACCGCCGAAGGTACGGATTTTCCCAATCCGCCGGTCGCTGACGGGGATCTGCCGACCTCACGCTCCATGATATTTGTAAGCCCGGATGGTGAAAGGTCGATGAATACCTATCTTGGGATATCTGCCGAGCTTGGCCCCGATGACGTATCAGATGATGTGGCCGGGCAGACCGATTATCTGTTTTTGGAGGGCTATCTTTTCGACAAGGACAAGGGCAAGGCGGCCTTTCGCGCGGCGGCGGCAGCGTGCCACAAGGGTGGCGGCAAGGCCGGGATCGCGCTGTCGGATCCGTTTTGCGTAGATCGGCACCGCGACGATTTTCGCGGTTTGGTCAAGAACGACATGGATTTCGTTATCGGGAATGAGCATGAATGGTGCGGGCTTTATCAAACCGACGATCTTGAGGCGGCCCTTGCGCAAGCCCGGTCGGAATGCGCGGTTGTGGTCTGCACACGCTCGGGTTCTGACGTGATATTGCTGCGCGGTGATGAACGCGCCGATGTGCCGGTTCACCGG
>JBATTI010000409.1:0-11858 GCA_049670445.1 Albidovulum sp.
AGCAATTGAACCGTCATATACCGGAACTTCTAAACTGATGCGAGTGCGGTCCACAGAATAACGTTATCAATAGTTTCTGATCGGGTGACGATAGACGTTAGATGTGGCGATAAATAGGCAGACAGCAACTAATCACGCGACGGACCCTGTGGTTGCTTGGCCAATGAGACAAGCTGCCGCTTATGTAACCGTGACAATGGGGTCGCGGCCATTTTTGCTTGCGCGGGGCTTCGCGGCAAGGCAGGTCTGTTGCAAGTGTGACAAGTCAGGATGAACTTTGATGCAAGATGAGACTATGCCTGCCAAGGCACCACAAAAAGCCAAGCGGCGCGGCCTGAACAGGTTGCGCGGGCTGCGGAATATTTTGGTGAACACAAAACGGCATCTTTACCGCAAGCTTTGGGGCATGGACATTCATCCGACGGCGCAGTTCTCGCTTTCTGCCAAGTTCGACCGAACCTTTCCGATCGGGGTGCATGTAGGCGCCTATTCTTACATCGCCTTTGATACCCGTATCTTGACCCATGACCGCACCCGCGGGCTGTATCTGCATACCAAAATTGGCGCAAACTGCTTTATTGGCGGATGCAGCCTGATCCTGCCGGGGGTCGAGATTGGTGACAATTGCGTTGTGGGCGCCGGATCGGTGGTGACAAAATCCGTACCCGCCCGTTCAATCGTTGCTGGCAATCCGGCAAAAATCATCCGCTCTGACATCGAAGTTGGTGCCTATGGGCGGTTCTTGACCGCCGATGCAACCGAAAGCGAGCTTGTGCAAAAGGGGCTGGCTTAGGCAATGGCGGCCGGGGCGGTGAAAATCCTGATCCTTGTGGGTTTCGCTGTTTTGGCCGTTGCCTTAGTCGCGGTCTTGTCATTTCCCCAAACAGGCGGCCCGTTGCAAGACCGGCCGTTATCGCCCCGACCAACCCAATCGACGCCGCCGCGGATTGCGGTTTTTGGCACAAGCCTTTCCCTGCGCGCCAAATGGCCGGATAATCTGACCACCACGTTGCAGACATGCGGGATTAAAGCCGCGCAGATCGCGCGATTTGCCAAAGCGGGCGCAAATTCTTCATGGGGGGTGAAGGAGGTTGAAGCGGTGGTGAATTACCAGCCCGACGTGATCATCATCGAATTTGGCATCAATGACGGCGATCTGTTCGACGGCCTGTGGCCGGGGCAAAGCCTGCGCAATCATCAAGCGATCATAACTGGCTTGCAGGCCGGCGCGCCTGAGGCCGCGATCATACTTTTAACAACCAATCCGGTGGCGGGGTTGGCGCGATTGCAGCGCCCCAATCTGCGCGGCTACCACAAGCTTTATTCAGACCTGGCACAGAAGGCCGGGATCGGTTTGATTGATGGCTATGGCCGCTGGCTGGCATTGCCGGGCTGGCAGGCCCATATCGTTGATGGCGTTCATCCTGACCCGCAGGCCGAGGCGGATCTGTTAACCCAACCCCTGACCAAGGCTATTGCAACAGGCTTCGGCGCGCCGTGCTAGACCAGCGGCAAGCCGGAGCCAAATAGTTAACAAACTGTCTTGGGTCGGCACGTCACAAGCGCTGATTGGGCAACACCCCAGCTTGAAGTGGTACTTCTTTGCAGACGACTGTCGGAGCGGGTGCCACAGGCGCGGCCCAGTTTGGCCGGGTATCACACCACCCCTGCGGCGCGAGCCATCAGGACGAGCGCCGCACATCCTTTCTGTCAAAGAATGGTCCGACCCGCGGTCTCGCCTCAGAAAGCGGGACATCCATATGTTTTCACTATCACTTTCCCTTACGCAGTCCAATCCAAAGGCCTCAACACCGCCACCACCCTCAGGCACGGTGTCACTGGCTGCCTTTTCGCGTGACAAGACGCTTTTTGATAGCGGGGCCGGGTTTGGCAGGGCGGTGGCGCAGGTGCCACTGTCCGGGGCCGGAACGGCCGGAGAAGTCGTGCAAGCACGGGCCGTGTCGCTTGACGATGGTGGCGCCACGACGACGGCATGGGTCGATATAGCCACGATTGATGGGGCGGGCAGTTGGGCCGGGAACCTGACAGCGCCCCGATCCGGGTCGTGGTTCCGCCCCCAAGTGCGCCTCAAGGCCTCACCCGGTGTCGCAGCACAAGGCGCCAACCGGTTTGGCGTTGGCCATGTCATCGCGATCTGGGGGCAGTCAGAACCTGACCGGATCATCTCGGCCTTTTATGACAATACTGCCGCACCACCGATCGCTGATGACGAAGCGGTACAGATTATCTTGGGGGCGGCCACAACACCGGCCCGCCATTTCGTAACGACGGCCCAGCCCTTTACCGCAACCGCTGCCGCGATGGCGTCATCGCTAATAGCCACCCGCCCGGGCGAGAAGTTCGCGGTCATCTTTCACACTGTACCGGGCACTGACGTGCGTTCCTTGGTCAATGACAGCGACACCAGCCGGCTTTGGACGAAGGACAAGGCACTGCATGATTTCGCCACCGCTGACGGACAAGAAGTAGGCTTTGCAGCCATGTCGTGGTTTGCAGCGCCCGGCAGCCTTGGTGGCAACTACGGTTCGGCCCTTTACCCGCTGTTTTCAGGCCTGATGCTTGACGGCTCGCCGGTCACATTTCCGGCTACAATTCCGACGGGCGTTTCTTCAACCTACACTGCGGATCATTGGTTTGGAGAGCTTTACGACTACGCCAATACCAAATGGGTGGCTTACGGTCCGCATCGCTTTGACATTGATGCAGACATGCTGGATGCCACCCATCTTCTGGGCGGCGCTACCCAGTTTACGCTGAACAACAAACAAGATGCGCGGGTAAGCTGGCGATCAATGCTGACGGTACCGACCGCCAGCATGTTCTTGCCGCTGGGGTTGGAACCGACCAATTACGTGAACGGTGTCGATGATGGCTTGGGCAGTTGGACCGACACGCCGCATCCGGCCAGCAACACGGTTGATGGTGCGCAGGCCTATGCGCGGCTGACGGGTCTGGCGGTGCTTGAGGCGGCGGGGCTGACCTCTTGGTCTGCCCCCGAATTCGACAATTGCCTGTGGGATCCGAGCGGTGCCTATGTTGAGGTCTGGTCTTCCGCCGGGCCAATCACAACGACACGTCTGGCGCGCAGCGAGGCGGCTTTGCCCCCGACCTTCCCGCATTGGACGCAAGTTCATGGCTTTCAGATCAACGGGGTGCCCGCGCAAAACGCAACGATTGTGGCCGGGCGTGTGCGAATAACGCCGAACGGTGGCGGCACCTTCATCTTTTCCGACGTCATCAATTTTGGTGAAGGTGGGGCCACGGGACAAATAAAGTTTCCTCAGGATCTACAAAACGCCACATGGAAAAACCTGCCCATTGTTGATGTGGGTGCAGCGGGCGTTGACGGCATTGCATTGCGCCCGATCCCAAATGCCGCACTCTTGGCCAATACCTTGCCCGCTGCCTCAAACTTTTCCACCGTCGCAGGCCAGCTCACGCGCTTCAAGGAACCGGCCAACTGGCCGACAGTGAACGGAAAAATCACTATCGCGGTTGATCTTTTGGTCGCCTCGACCGCTACCTCAAACTATCTGTTCGAAATGGATAACGTTCATGTCAGCTGTCAGGTTGCCCCAAACAGCAATCTGTTTTTGACCATCAAAGACAGTGCAGGCACCGCGATTTTCGGATCCGCATCAATCGGTGCGGTAACGGCGGGCATTCGGTTTGAGCTTATCGTTGCGGCCGATCTGTCCACTAACGGGCTTTGGACCACGCTCAACGGGGTGACAACCACGCGCACTTTGGCTGCCAACACAGGCATCCTCGCGTCGGGTGGCCGTAAGTTGGCGATCTTGTCCCGGTCCAGCGGAACAAGCGGAAACACCATCGGGACGGTGTATAAAGCAGAGGTCTGGAATGAGTGTATTCCGGGCGGCGGCAAGCCTCCGACAGATGCGTTGCTAAGGGCAAATGGGCGGATCTCTGGGCCGCCCTCCGTCGCCAATGCGCATCCGTGGAAGCTTGGCGGCAATACCGTTTGACGCGGCGTAGCTGTTAAAGAGCGTCGACTTTGCCGTGAACCAACATGTGTCACCTAACGCGTTGAAGCCATCGACTTCAGGCAGCGTTAGGTGATCGCGGATTTAAGTCGAAACGCTATAGCCCCGGCCCCAAGCCGCAGCAGGGCGCGGGTTCGTAAATCACCCTGGCATAGTGCCCTTTGCCGCATCTGCCGCCAATGGGCCGGTAGCTGGGGGGCATCCAAGTTTGGGATTTGAGGCCAGGACGTGGCCAATATTCGTTGCATGCAACTGAGGACAGACAAAACCCGGCGGTCCAAAGGACGCCGGGTTTCTTTGAATGAGCAGTTGGGTCGGGGCGTTCAGGTAAGCGGCTGCGGCAGCATCTGGTCTTGCTCTACCATACCGCGATAAGACCGGTGGCCGTTGTGCCCGTTGTATTGACGCCCAGAGCGCGCACTGGAAGGAAACTTCCGGCCTGCGCGTTTTGGAATACAGCCGTTTGCCCACCCGGCAAGCGCAGCGAAATGTCACCAGACTGACCCACGTAGATAGCGCGCGGAATCTCTGGCAGGTCCAAAGTGTCGTTCGGGATTACAATCGCCGCATCCCGGGCAGGCGCTGTAAGTGTTGTTGGACAGTCAGAAAATTTGTCCATGATGTGCATCCTGATACAGTAAGATAAGATTGTCTGGCATGTGGACCTGCATCACTTAGCATTGCTTTCGGGCGGTGTCGTATGTCTTGCAGTGCCCCGCGAACCGGTCCTCAATTGCGAGGCCATTCTTTGCCAATTCGCGTTAAGATGCCTGCAATGCTACGCGCGGCGCGGCAAGACCCGCAGTGGCGGCCCGAATCACCGATCCGCATACTGAGAGGCCATCACAACTTGCGGTATGGTGACGTCATCCCTGGACATCGGGGCGGAGGGAAACATCCACCTAAGTCGCTCAATTAGTTGCGAAACAATCATAGGGGATTGTCCCGCGATATGGGCGCAATCTGTATCAGTTTGCAGGGAAATCGAAGCCAATAAGGCCGTCAATCATGGAACGTGTTCAAAATGGAAACAAAGAACATGCAAGAAAGGCGGCATATGAAATTTGTTAAAAATGTGGCAAAACCCAGTTCAAATCTGGGCGCGGCATGGTATGAATGGTGCCAACGTGGTCTCTTACGATTAAGGAATTGGGTATGATTGGTAAGTCTTTTGCGTTTGCTGCGTTTTTGGCTATGGCGGGTGCGGGTGCAAATGCGACGGTGATTGACTTCACCGATGCACGCACCGGAACCACCGGAACGATCCACGGCGGGACGGTGAGCTGGCATCTCACCTCGATCGACGATGGAGAGTTCTTTGAGCTGTCTTTCAGCGCCCCAACCAAGATCAATGCCGCATCGTTTCTTGGGCTGTTCACAAACAGCAAAGATCATTCGGCAGAATATGGTAAGGTGACGGTTGACGGCAAGGCGGTGTTCACCGCCGATGCGACCGAGGCGTATCGCCCCGGACGTACAGGTCTGGCCTCCGTCGCTTTCGCGCCGATCTATGCATCGATCGTTCGGTTTGAAAGCTTCATTCGCCGTGGATCGCTTGATCTGGCGGACGGTGTCTTGGGGTCGGTGAGCATTGCGCCGGTTCCGGTACCTGCCGCGGGCGGCTTGTTGCTGGCTGGTCTTGGCGGATTTGCAGCGCTGCGTCGCCGCAAAAAGGGCTGATTGGCCTTTGCTGATTGATCAAAGGCCGGGCTTTCGCCCGGCCTTTTCATTTGGTGTTGACCGTTCAAAGTCCATGCCGTTCAGGCGAAGGTCGAAGCGCCTTATGCATAGTCCTCGTAGCCATAGCCGGTTGAGCTGTCGACATAACGACATTTGTTAAGCACAACGCCCAAAACATTGGTCAACTGCGCAAGCTCTTTTTCGCAGGTATCGATGTTTTGCAATGTTGTGCTTTCCGCAGCGGCGATCAGCAAGGCGCAATCTACATTGGCCATGAAGCCCACATTATCGTCGCTGGCGAGCATCGGAGACATGTCGAAAATAATGATATCGGGTCGCCATTGGGCCTCGATCTGGGCAAGAATGTCGCGGCCGAGGCTACTATGCAAAAGCTCTGCAGGATTACGTGCGGCTGTGCGGTTCATTGCGATGGCTAGGTTATCGCCGTAACGCACTGCCGTTTCGGCGAAATCAACTTTGCCTTCAAGCACTTCATGCACTGAATGCTTAGGCGCGTGGCCAAGGATATGGTGCAAAGAAGGGCGCCGGAAGTCGAGATCAAGCAGCAATACGCTCAGGTCTTTTTGCCGTGCCAGGCTCAGGGCAAGGTTCAACGAAACCGTTGTCTTGCCGCATGCGGCATTGGGCGAGGTAACGGCCAATCGGCGCCAGTTGGCATCCTTCATCATACGTACCGTGCGCGAACGCAGCATATCGTAGGGCGTCGCCTCTTTACCGCCAAGCAACGCAGTGATCCGGTTTTGCCGGGCAAGTTTTTGCGTCACGCCGATTTCGGGCAAGGCACCCCAATCGGCGGCGCTTTTGCTGGCCTTGCGCGAAACATTGACCATGCCATCCATCTCAGTATGAGACGATTTTCGCGCTTCGCGGGCCTTGGCTAAGGCCGCTTCAAGTTTTTCCATCGATTCAACCCACTCTTGGCCGTGCGGGAAGGATTGCAATACTGTTCACTACAATCTGATCCCAAATTTTGTCATTATTCGATTCAGCAAAATATCCAGCGGTTCATAGAAGACATGGACCGCATAAATCGCCGCAGGTATGCCGATGACCGCAAGCAACAACAGGCCAACAAAGGCTGACCGTCGCTGCATGGTTTCGTTCGGGGTCCGCAGATAGGGAATGGTAACGATCGGGGTAATCCCGAAGGATTGAATAATGTCCTTGGGCCTGCGCACAGACCGGTTCAGCAATTCCAAAAGTATGATGATCCCAAGACCCAGGCCCATTCCCGCAATCGTCCCACCGATCCCGATCAGCGCGCGGTTCGGTTTGGCAGGGCGGTTCGGAGGTGTCGCTGCATCCAGGACCGAGATTTTTTCGCCCTTTGACGAAAGCTCAACCTGCACACTCGCTTCGGCTTGCGACAAGCCCGAGACCGCGTTGTTATACTGCTGCTGCAAGTTGCTGTAATCGCGGTTGAGTGCATCAAGCGCGATCTGGTTGGCGGGGGTGCGATCAATCGTATCTTGCAAGATCTTCAGCTGTTCAGTCACCTGATCGCGGGCCTGTTCGGCAACTTTGATGCGTGAATCGATATCAGCGATTTGGGCGTCGTATATCGACGCGGTAGGGTTGGTATTGACGACAGTCGAGTTTGTCGTGGTTTGCGATGTGACGATTGTCTCTAGCTGCGCGATTTGCGCGTTTAGCATAAGCACTTTGGGGTGCGTCGATGATAAAACCGCCAGTGCTTGCTGCAGCTGATCGTTCAATTGCTTAAGCTGCTGGGCCTCTGGGGTTTGAAGCGACGGGTTGTTGGTGACCAGACCGGTTGCATTATAGATCGCAATCAGGCGATCTTTCTGGTCTTGAAGCTGCTTGATGTCCTGAACGGCCACATCAACGCTGTTTTGCAGACCGGTTTGCTGGGTAAGGCGGTAAGCAAGGGTTGATGGCAAAGCATCAGAGTTGCTGTTTTGGAAATCAAGGATCTGCGCGCTCATCTGATCAAGCTGAACATTCAGGCTTTTGACCTGCTGCCTGAAGAAATCGACGGTACCTTCTGCCCCTTTGGTGCGCATCTCGGCGTCGGCGTTCAAGATCACGGTCACATATTCGTTGACGACACCGGCAGCGATGTTGCCAGTTTCAGCCGTAAAGGCCAGATACATGGTGGTCGCCTCGCCCCGTATGGCGCTGTTTTGGATTGATGTGTTATCGCGCATTTCGGTGACGATTTCATCGGGCGACATTTTCTTGATATCTTTGAAAACGTTCAGGCGCTTGGCAATATCCAACAGGTTTTGCCGCGTCATCAGTCGGTTTTCGACGATCTGCAATTTCTCCATCGCGGCGGCCTGAACGGTTGGCGGGATCAGCTGGCCCGGAATTTGCGATGATTCAACGACAAGCAGGGATTCCGCAACATAGACCGACGGCAAAAGCAATGCCGCGGCCAAAGAGGCCGCCGAAACCAGCGCGGTGGTGATGATGAAATAGTGAATTCGCCGCAAGAAGATTGCGAAATAGTAAGAAAGATCGAGGTTCATTTACGCTTCTCTTCTTCAGCCGCAACTTGCGCCGCAAAAAATACACCATCATCCAAAACAGACTGGATCACATGCTCATCAGCGTGATGATTGTCCGTGCTCCAAGCGTAAAGCAGTGCCATATCGCAAAGCTGGTTTACAAGTCTGGGTACGCCATGTGTGACTTTATGCACCATTATCGCCGCCGCCGGTGTAATCTCGCCGCCGGTTCCACCTGCGGCGCGCAAGCGGTGGGCGACCAACTCGACCACTGCTGCTTGATCAAGTGGCTGAAGATGGAAACTGGCCGCAATGCGCTGGGCAAGCTGGCGCAGTGACGGATCAAGAACCATTTCACGCAATTCAGGCTGGCCGACAAGCACAAGCTGGATCACTTCATCCTTGCCCGAGTTGATATTGGTCAGCATCCGCAATTCTTCAAGGCTTTCAGGCGACAGATTCTGCGCCTCGTCAAATATCAAGACGACCCGCCGGCCTGTGGCATATTCGTCAATCAAGAAATCTTGTAGCTTCTGGAAAAGCTGAACATAGCCGACCGCAGAATCGAATGGCACGCCAAGCGAGTTCAAAACCCATTGAATAAGTTCGCCCCGTCCGCCTTGCGCATTCGAGATCAGGCCCACCGTGATCTTGGCGCCGAACTGGCGCAGCAACTCGCGCAACAGTGTCGTTTTGCCGCAACCGACGCCGCCGGTCACCAAGGTAATCGGCGCACGCGACAATATGCCAAATTCAAGAACCGAGTAGGCACGTCTGTGCTGGGCCGACCAAAACAGGAAATCCGGATCCGGGACAAGCGTGAAGGGACGCTCGCGGAATCCGAAGAAATCCATGTAAAAGCCAATATTTCCCGTCTCTTCGGGTCTGGTCATCATGACCTTATTCATTTGATCTTCCGCCGTCGCCAAAGTTAGTGCCCTTTTTTTCCGGTGCCAAGGTAATGTGGGCAACCGACTCGTTTGGGCTGTTCCGTAATGCCCATATGACTTCGTCAACTTAATGGCGTTACCAAATGATGTTGGACCCATTTATGACGCTCCGCGCATGATTCGGCCATGATCCGGCGATATAGGCCGATTTTAGGACACTGCAGCCATCAACATGCCATGATTGTTTCCTATTTAGAACCTATGTGGGATGTAGCCACATGTTTTGACGGGCAGAAGTGCGTAAATGCCACCAATGCTACACCGGTGCTGACGGAGGAGGTAAGAGAGGGTGAATAGGGTTTTGCTTAAGGGGTGTGAAGTGTTAGGTATATATAGGGAAAATTGTACCAAGTCTGAAGACTTGAGAAAGCGTTCGGTTGCCGTCGACGGTGAATCTGGAACTTTTTTGTTGGAAATTTTGAAATATTGTACGTTGCGTTGCCATGCGGTTGAATGACCTATCTGATCATATAGTTAAGGCCTGTGCGCCCGTAGGTCTGGTGACGGTGCCCCGTCGCCGGGGTATTTACCGTAACGGTCTGAAGCGTTGCTTCGACCTGTTCGCGGTTGCCGTGGCCAGCGTTGTCGTCATTCCGTTGATCGTCATCATGGCAATCATCGTGGGGCTGGACGGTAAGAACCCGTTTTACACCAGCGATCGGGTCGGCCGAGGTGGCAAGACCTTCCGCATGCTGAAGCTGCGGACAATGGTTGTAAACGCCGATAAGCAGCTTGCCGATTATCTGGAACATAACCCCGACGCGCGCATTGAATGGGATACGAAACAAAAGCTGAAATTTGATCCGCGGACAACGGCGACGGGCCGTTTCTTGCGCAAGACTTCGTTGGATGAACTGCCGCAGCTGTGGAATGTCATTGTCGGCGACATGTCGCTTGTTGGCCCGCGCCCGATGATGCCATCGCAACGCGCGATCTATGAAGGGCTTGCCTACTACGGGCTGCGCCCCGGTCTTACTGGGTTGTGGCAGATATCAGAACGTAATGAATCCGGTTTCAACAAGCGTGCAGAGTTTGACACGCTTTATGATGAAAAGCTTAGTTTTTTGACTGACATGACCACACTGGTCAAGACCATTGGTACGGTAATAAGGGGGACTGGTTATTGAGCCGCAGTTGCAGAACTCGCAACTTGCGCGCGATATGATAGTCTGCCAAAGCCCAATCGGCCCGGTCAGGAACGCTGGCGTCGGATTCTCATGACTCTTGTTCATCCCTGAGGGACATAATGCGTTTTTGCTCACTCGCCCCCGCTGCACTGCTTTCGGTTACGCTTCTGGTTTCGGCTTGCGACACCGCGCAAGAACGCGCCGAGAGGTATTATCAATCTGGCTTAACCTACCTTCAGGCGGGCGATGTTGAACGCGCGCTGGTAGAGTTTCGCAACGTGTTCAAACTTGACGGCGGCCACCGCGATGCGCGTGTGGCCTACGCTGACGCAGAATACAAACGTGGCAATGTAAGAGAGGCTTACAGCCAGTTTTTGCGCTTGGTTGAACAATACCCCAATGACCTTCAAGGGTTGAAGGCACTGGCCGATATGGCAGCGGCCAACGGTCAGTGGGTTGATGCGGGGAAATTCATCGCGTCCGGTTTGGCGGTTGACCCAGGTGATGTCCGTCTGCAGGCACTCAAGATTTTCAACGACTATGGTCAGGCGGTTGAGGCAAACGATGCCGCCTTACAGGTTGCCGGCGTAAAGGCGGCGCGCGCCTTGCGCGAAACCGCGCCCGAAGAACTATTCTTGCGCAAGGTCATTATCGACGATCTTATCCGAGCACAGTCGCTTGACGCGGCATTGGTCGAGATCGACAGTGCAATAGAACTGGCCCCGCAAGAGCGGCTTTTGTATGCGCAGCGCCTGTCCATTCTGGCCGCCTTGGGCAAAGATGCCGATGTTGAACAAGGTTTGATCGGCATGTTGGCGCAGTTCCCCGATGCGCCAGAGATGCAAGAGGCGCTGGTGCGCTGGTATCTTGCGCGCAAGGAATATGACAAGGCTGAGGCCTATCTGCGCGCCAATATTGACCCCGCATCTGATGACGCGGCCCCCGAAGTTGAACTGGTTCGCTTTCTTGGTCTCTATCGCGGTCCCGAAGCAGCGATTGCCGAATTGGACGCAGCCATTGAAGCGGGAAAATCGGTGTCGATCTTCCGTTCGGCGCGCGCCGGTTTTCTGTTTGATCTTGGGGATCGCAATAGCGCCATCGCCGAGATGGAAGATATTCTCAAGACCGAAACCGACGCCAACGAAACCCGCGTTATCAAAGTCGGTCTGGCGCGCATGCAGCTTGCAGTCGGAAACGCGGTTGCGGCGCGTGCATTGGTTGAAGACGTGCTTTCCGAAGATTCAGGGCAGATCGAGGCGGTAAAGCTTAAGGCGACCTGGCTGATTTTGGGCGATCAGGTCGGCGAGGCCATCACCTTGCTGCGCCGTGCCATTGATCAAAACCCGCGCGACGCAGATCTTATGACACTTATGGCGCAAGCCTATGAGCGTGACGGAAACCGCGAACTGATGCGCGAAATGCTGGCGCAGGCTGTTGACGCATCGGGCCGCGCACCAGCGGAATCCTTACGCCACGCACAAGTTCTTGCCGGCGAAGACAAGCTGTTGGCAGCTGAAACTGTGCTGATCGAGGCCCTGCGCGTGTCACCCGGCAACAAGGATCTGTTGGTGCCTTTGGGTCGGG
>JBATTI010000410.1:0-2481 GCA_049670445.1 Albidovulum sp.
GTGGCGGCGGTTATGCCTTTGGCCATCGCTCGGCCGCGAAACCCGTCGATCCAGCGGTTAAACCCCGCATCCGCCGCGACCCTGATCAGCTGCTCTGGTTCCTCGCTTGATCCCGCCTCTGCGCGTATTGCCGGATCAACCGCCGCGGCTGCACCCGGACCGACCATTGCCACAAGGGCCACAAGGGCCAACGTCTTTTTCCAATGAAACATTTGCCTGCCCGCCTTGCCTGTTTCGCGGTAGTCTAGCGGGTTCGCGCCCCGGCGGGAAGCGCCTCATCCGGGGGCTGGCGCCGATCTGCCAGTGCCAGACAATCGGGCGCAAGCTGGGCCAGATAATCGCGCAACAATGCCACCCTGTGGGGGCGAAAACCTTGGGTGCTGACCGTCAGCCCCGACATCCGGTCCAATCGAAACGCCCGAAAATCCTCGCGCATCAAGCACCAGGCAAGCAAACAATGCGACGCCTGAAAGAAGACGATTGCCAGCGGGCGTACTTGTCTTTTGGTCACGGTATTTGCCGCATCGCTGTAACAAAAGCCCACTTCCAGCTCCTCCCAGGTTGCCTGACGCAGCTTGCGCACATCAATACCAGGTGCGGGGGCCAATGGGCGAAGCGCTACCCGCAAGACCGCATTGCGCAGCCTGTGGCCTTGTCGGGCGGGCAGGCGCGCGTGGATCTTGTTCAGCGCCTTATGTGCGGCGGCGGCCAGTGCCGGATCACCGGTTGCCTTCACCTCGCGCAGGCCAAGCACCAATGCTTCTATTTCTTCGTCGTCGAAATTCATCGGCGGCAAGGCCGGGTCTTCGATCAATGTGAAACCATATCCCGCCGCCCCGTCGATTACCGCGCCAAGGCCGCGCAAGCTGTCAATATCGCGGTAGATGGTGCGCGGCGATACCGCCAGCACATCGGCCAGCAGTTCTGCGGTCACTGGTGGGGCCAGATCGCGCAATGATTGCATAAGTTGAAAAAGGCGATTGGTGCGTGACATGTGCCACGATCCTATCTCCTCCTGACAGAAACTGGCAATAGGGTGATGCATCAAGGCGGCTCAACTTCAAGGAGACGCCCATGATCACCCTCATTACTTTCCCCCCTGCTTTTGGCCAACCTGCCAGCAGCCCCTTTTGCGTCAAAGCTATGTGTTTGCTTGAATTGTCGGGCGCAGACTGGCAGGCCGAAGAAATCGCCACCCCGGTTGAAATGCCCATGCAAAAGCTGCCGGTTATCCGCCATGACGGCAGGCTGATTGCAGACAGCAATGCCATCCGCCATTACCTAGAGGCCCGGGGGCATGACTTTGACGCGGGGCTTTCGCCGGCTGAGCGCGCCCAGTCACTCGCGTTGATCCGGATGATCGAGGAACATTTCTATTTCTCGGTCGTGCTGGATCGTTGGGAAAATGACACGGTCTGGCCAAAGATCCGCGACACCTACTTTGGTGGCATTCCAGAGGCGGTGCGTGACCAGGTAACGACTGACATTCGTGACACGCTTCTGGCCGGGCTGCGAACTCAGGGTGAGATCCGGTTTTCTCTGGAAGAGCGGCTTATCCGCGCCAAGGCCGATCTGGAAGCGGTGCGGGTGCTGTTGGGCGACAAACCCTATTTGTTTGGTGACACACCTTCTGCGGCCGACTGCGCAGTTGCGCCGATGATAGCGGGGGCTGCGGCCACCCCGGCCGATACCCCGCTTGCGACTTTGGTGCGGGATAACAAGGTGTTGATGGCGTATTGCGCGCGCTTTGCCGCCAAGGCCTATCCGGCCTTGCAGACCGAAGCCGCCTGATAGGACCAAGATGCCATGACTGACCCGCGCGACATACGCGGGTCAGCGCCCGGACAGCGCGGGTTTTCGGTCAACGAATGCGAACTTGGGCTTATGCGATCTACAAGTAGACGACGCCAAAACGGTCTTCGATCAGGTCAAGATCGCGTTGATTGTTCTGGTTCTGCCGGGACGTTTCAGCCATGAAGTCTTCTGCCCAATCACCGGGGAAAATATAGCTGATCAGCTTCGCCTGGGTCTGACCCACATTCTTCATGAAGTGTGAAACGCCACGTGGACAATGCGCGGTGTCACCCGGCCCGAGGATATAGTGAGCGTCACCAATCTTCGCCTCCAACTGCCCTTCGATAACATGAAAAGTCTGGTCTTCCCATTTGTGGTAATGGTCTGGAATAAATGCACCCGGAGCGATCACGCCGTTACTGATGACATATTCGCAATCCGTGGCTTCTTTGCCGACGACAATCCCAGCGAATTCATCCTTCGCCATCATGTAATTCTTGCTGTTATTCCAGCGCGTCAAGATGGTTTTTTTGGAGGTTTCAGACCGTCTTTCCACCATGCTTCTTTAGCCCATCCAATGATCGGTTTGCCCGAACCCGACTTTCGTCTAGGGGCAGCAATTCGTCAAGAAGGGCGTAATGCCGTAATAAACGGTCTTCCCGACACCTCACCGCCGCGTTCGTTCAA
>JBATTI010000411.1:0-5953 GCA_049670445.1 Albidovulum sp.
GACGGCCCCGGCCGTCAGCGCCACGATAGACTTGGCGCGGATACGCGCCGCAATTAGGTCAGTTGTGGCCAAGTCAGTTGTGGTCAGATCAGTTTCGCCCCGCCGCCCGGCGCAAAGACGGCAAGCGCCGCAGCCAGAATTGCGCCCGCCGGGTCTGATGGGTTGTCGGATGGATGCTCTCGGATGGGTCACGCCCCAACTGGCGGCGCGAACGCAGCAAAAACGCCTTCCCCCAGCCGCGCGTTGTTCCCACGCTGGCGACAGTGGGATCAAAGGGCAGATCAAGCCGCCAGCCCGACGGCAGTCGCAGCCCCGCACCCTCAAGCTTTTCCAACATCCACAGCAGCGGAATATTGGCCAGGGGGCGGGCGGTATCAAATCCGCCAAGCTGCCCCCCCACATCGCCATGCGCCCCGCGAAACCACACCTGCTCGATCCGCCCCGCCCAATCGCCCTTGGTCGTGTCCCAGATGATCGGGTCAAAAACGCTGCGTGTCTCGTCCAGCGCCAATGCCTGATAGCCGCGCCGCACCACCGCGCTAAGCGCATGATTGTGAAACTCATGCTGCGGCTCGGTCCACATCCATAAAAACGGCAACCGCACGCCCAGCGCCTTGACCGTATCGAACACGCCGATCACCTCAACCTCGACCCGCGCATGGCAATGAAGCCGGGTGAAGGCCGCCTGCACCGGGCTTATCTCAGCCGATTGATAATGCCGATAGGCCTGCATGACATTGCGTTCGGTCGCGGCTTCGGATTTCAGCAAACCGACCTGATCAAGGATGCCCCCCAACGACCGCACCGCATAGGCCCCGCGCGAATACCCCAAAAGATAGACCCGGTCACCGGGGCGGTAACGGCTTGCAAGCCAGCCGTACGCGCGGCGGATTTGACGATTGATCCCCCGCCCCATCGCAACATTTGCCGTATCGCTCCACAACCGCCACTGCACACCGGATTCGTAATAAAGCGACAGGTTCCTGGCCGGCGATTTTTGCAAGAGGCGGTAGATCCGGCCAATATTGGTTTCCTGGCCTTCATCCAAAGTGGCCAAAGTGCCGTCAAGCAAGATCACATGATCAACCGACCCCCGCACCCGCGCAGGCGCAGGCATCTGGGTTTCAACCTTGCGCCCGATCCGCAAGGCCTTCATCAGCCGATTCAGCAGCCTGTCGCTCACCCGCCCTTGCCTCCTTCAGCCATAGCCCACCGACGCCAAAACCATATCAATGGCCCCAACCCTACCGATGGTCTCGTCAGGTTACGCCAGAATATTTGACAGAAGATGTAAGTGGCATCCGCCCGCCTTCTGACTGGCCATTATGGCCAATCAGAGTAACGCGCGCGCTGAGGCTGTCCAGTGCGGATCAATGCAGATCAGTGATCCAGCGACATCACGGTGGCAATTGTTAACGCACCGAAGCCGTTGAAGGTGGTGTTGGTGGCGGTCGAATAGGCCCCCATGCCTGAAATCACCACATAGTCGCCCTCTTCGGTTGTGCTTGGCAAGGCAACCTCGCCCGGCAGCCGGTCAACGGAATCGCAGGTCGGGCCAAAGACCACAAAGCCGCGCTCTTCGCCCCGGCGCCGCGCGCCATTGGCATCCAGCACCGCCACCCGGTTGATCATGCCGGTCAGCGGCAATTCATCCATGCAACCATAGGTGCCGTCGTTCAAGAACACATGATCGCCGTCGCGCACCCCCTTGATCCGGGTCGCAAGGCTCATGCTTTCGGCGACAAGCCCGCGCCCCGGTTCGCAGACCAGTGCCGGGCGCTCATCGCCAAACGCCTCGGTCGCCACCCGGTCAATCAGGCCAAAGATCGCCTCAAGCTGCGGCAACTCGCCCGATTGGCGATGCGATGGGAAACCACCGCCCACATTCAAGCGGCGCGCCTGCACACCCGCCTGGCGGCAAATCTCGGCCGCCGCCCGGATATAGCTGTCCCAGGCCATCGGATCGGTGCATTGGGTGCCCGGATGGAAGGTCAGCGAGGCGATAAAGCCCGCCTCCTTGACGGTTCTGAGCATTTCGGCGGCCATCTCGACACTGGCCCCGAATTTCGCCCCGAAATTATACGCAGCCCCTTGCACCGGCAGTTTGAAGCGCACGGTGATTTCGGTATCTTCTGGTGGCACGATCTCAATCAGCTTTTGCAGCTCGGTCCGGCTGTCGACCGAATAAGACGCCACGCCATGTGCGACCGCAAAGGCAATCTCATGGCGCGCCCGCACCGGATTGTTGTAATGCATGACGGCCAAAGGTGCGGCCCGATGGATCAGCGCAATCTCGGCAGGCGAGGCCACGTCAAACCCCTTGACCCCGGCGGCAATCAGGTTTTGCACCACCATTTCATCGGGGTTGGCCTTGACCGCATAGGTCACCAGACCGGGAAAGCCGTCAATGAACTGACGCGCCGTGGCTTGCAGCACGGATGGTGCGAAAAACATGACCGGATGATCGGGTTGGTGATTGCTGATAAATTCCGAAGGTCCAGCCCAGATCGTTTTAGAAAGCCCCATCGGCGGATTCCCTTGCCAATAAGGCGCAGCCACCTTTTTACCCGGGCGCACCGGTTGGAAAGCGCTTACGCATTTAACCAAACCAGGCAAGGTACGTATGAGCCGCCCTTTTCCTGAAACGAGTTTGCGCGATATGGGGCACATTTCTATCGATCTAAATAGTAGATTTGTCGTGATATATCGTTAAAATGACGAAACAGGCAATCAAAGTGATAGGTGTTGCGCATGGACGACTTGGATAAGACAATGCTGGCGCTTCTGGGGGCCGATGCGCGCATTTCGGTGGCCACACTGGCGCGCAGGCTCAAGGTCGCGCGGTCAACCATTCAGGCCCGGTTAGAGCGGTTGGAGACCACCGGCGTCATCGCAGGCTATACGGTCAAACTTGGCGAATCCGCCCGCCAGGGCCGCATCCGCGCCAGCATATTGCTCAGCATCGAGCCCCGCTCGCAGGCCAATATCGTCTCGCGCCTGCGCGCCATCCCCGAGGTTGAACGTGTCCATACCACAAGCGGCCGGGTCGATTTCCTGCTGCAAGTCTCGGCCCCTTCGACCAGCCAGCTTGACGCCCTGTTGGACCAGATAGGCGAGATGACCGGCGTCAGATCATCCGAAAGCCTGATCCACCTCTCGACCAAGATCGACCGAACGGTGTGACCCATCGCATCCCAAGGGCGGCCAGGATCACTCTAATCCCGGTTTGCGCGTTACGGTCCAGAACCAAGCCCCCGCCCCCCGAAGCCTGCAACACCTGACACCTCGGGCAATTCGGACGCCAAAGGACCGGTCTTTTATGCGATCGACGACACCGATATGGCGGCTCACAAATCACGCAGGCGCATCACATTCAAGCGAACCGTCGCCCGCCTTATCGCCGCCGACGGGATCATCAAACTAAGCGCAGAACAACTCCTTGCTGATCTTGATGGCGCGCTGACCGTCAGTGGGACGACGGCTTGGGCAGAACCGGACCGGCTGATCGCCAAAACCCCAACCTTGCCAAAAACCCGACCTTGCCAAAAACCCGATCGGGGCGCAGACTTATGCGGCCAGCCGCCCGCAGTCCTGAACGGCCAATCGGCTGGCAGTTGCGACAATTCCAAGCAAAGGACAGACCATGGTTAGGACCATAACAGGGACCCCATGCTGGTACGAACTTGCCACCAGTGATCTGGACGGGGCCGCGCAATTTTACCAAAGCTTGCTGGGCTGGTCGGTCGATAGCGCCGATATGCCGGGCTTCGATTACCGGCTGGCCCGCCAAGGGGGTGCGATGGTGGCAGGCATGATGGCCGCCACCTCGGGCACGCCACCCGGCTGGGCCTTTTATGTGACGGTCCAGGATTGCTACGCGGCGGCTAAATCGGCAGCGGCCGCAGGCGGCAGGATCTACCAGCAACCCACCGATATTCCCGGCACCGGCCACTTTGCCATGCTCGGCGATCCGCAAGGTGCGGCCTTCGGGGTCTTGCAAATGCTTGACGATGACGGGGCCGCGTTCAACCCGCAAAAGCCTGGCCATGGCAGCTGGCATGAGCTGATGACATCTGACCCGACCGGCGCGATGGCGTTTTACGGCGATACCTTCGGCTGGCAGCCCAGCACAAGCATGGATATGGGGCCGATGGGCAGCTACGATCTGTTTGGCCATCGTGGCACCGATATCGGCGGGATGATGAAACAGGCCCCCGGCATGCCCGGCCCCGATCACCCGTTCTGGCTGCCCTATTTCGCGGTCAAAAGCGTGGATGCGGCCATCGCCCGAACCAAGGAAGCGGGCGGCACCACGCTTCACGGCCCCCGCGAAGTGCCCGGCGGGTTGTTCATCATGCTGGGCAAAGATCCCCAAGGCGCGCTTTTCGCGCTTTCCGGACCCAAATAGGCCTAACGCCCCCCAACCGGCTAACGCCCCACCATCGGCGAACGCCCCATCATCTGCGCCAAAAGCCACGTCCTGAAGGCCCGCGCCGGGGGGCGCAATGTGGCGCGGTCGGGGTAGACAAGGTGATACCCTTCAACCCCCTCGACGGTGAAATCCGGCAAACAGGCCACCAGCCCCGCCCCGGCCACGGCCCGGTCACTTGCCGGGGCGCGCGCCAAGGCTATGCCCGCCCCCTCTGCGGCCATCGCAGTGGCCATCACCGTCGAATCAACCATCAAGAACCGCGCCCGCGCGCTTGCCAGCCGGGCTTGCTCAAACACATGCGGCCAGCCGGCGCGATGCGTCCCCACCTCGATCAGCGGATGGGCCAAAAGATCGGCCGGCTGGGCGATGGTCGCGGCAATATCGGGCCGCGCCACCGGATAAAGCCGCTCGCCCATCAAAGGGTCATGATGCGCGCCGTAAGCCGAAGGCGGCCCAAAGATGATCTGCACATCGGCAAAGCCCTGCGCAAAGTCCTGCGCCCCGTTGCCGGTGGTCAGGTTCAGCGCAATATCGGGAAAGCGGGCGGTGAAATCACCATAAAGCGGCGCCAAAACCCCCTGCGCAAACAACAAGACCGCGCGGACATACAAACGCTCTTCACGCGCTTTGCCAAAAAGACCGCGCGTCGAGCTTTCAAGCGACACAAGCGAGGTCTGGACCGATGGCAGATAGGCCCGCCCGGCCTCGGTCAGACGCACCGCATGGGCGTGCCGGGTGAACAGGGGCGTGCCCAGATGGGCTTCCAGCGCGCGGATCTGCTGGCTGACCGCCGGGGCCGACATATGCAGATCATCCGCCGCACGCGCAAAGCTTTCGCAGCGCGCCGCCGCCTCAAACACGCGCAGCCAGTTCAGCGAAGGGATACGGGGCCGGTCCATGCCCCAGCATAAGCCCAGCTTTCCCTCAGCGGCAAGGAATAGCGTTATGAGGCGTTTCGCCGCCACGCTAGGCTGTGCCCAACGCCAAAGGCTTCAAAAGGCTCGATCACCATGGAACCCGCAAACCTTCGCCTGACCAAAGCGCAAATCACGCGCTATTGGCAAGATGGCTATCTGTTTCCGATCCCCGCCATCTCGCCGCAAAAGGCCGCGCTGTGGCGGGCCGAGCTTGAAGGGATCGAACGCGACTGGCTGGATGCGGGCCTGCCTCTGCCCCTCAACACCTACAAACGCGTCAACGCCAATTGTGTGCTGCCTCTGGCCCACCGTATCGGCACCGACCCCGCCATTCTTGACGTGGCCGAGGGTATTTTGGGGCCTGACCTTCTTATCTACGGGGTTGAATTCTTTATCAAAGAAGCCAACAGCCCGCATATCGTCTCCATGCATCAGGATCTGACCTATTGGGGCCTTGGGGCGACGTCGGGCATGGTCACCATGTGGCTGGCCCTGTCGCCCTCCCCCCGCGCCTCGGGCTGTATGGATTTCGTGCGCGCCAGCCACAAGAACCCGATCTTGCCGCATCACGACACCTTTGGCGAAAACAACCTTTTGTCGCGCG
>JBATTI010000412.1:0-2608 GCA_049670445.1 Albidovulum sp.
TATTGCCCGCGGTGATCCCGTCGATGGTCAGCGGCACCACTTCGGCGCCCGCCTCATCCGACAGGATGCACAGGATCGCATGCAAGGGCCGCACCCAGCGCAAGGCCCCCGCCCCCCAGCGCATGGATTTGGGCCACGGAAAATTGCGGATCGTGGCATCCAGCACTTCGGCGATGATCGCAGGCGCTTTGCGGCCCGGACGTTTGATCACCGCGAAATAGACCTGGCCCTTCTTGTCGTCGCGCACCGTCAGCTGATCGCGCGACAGGCCGGTTGCGCGCAAAAAGCCTTCGATCGCGGCATCGGGGGCGGTGGTTGCGGGGCCCTTGCGTTCTTCAGAGGTGGCGGCACTTTCACCGCTTAGCCCCTCGACCGCAAGGCTCAGACGGCGCGGGGTGGAAAAGGCGGCAGCACCGGCATAGGTCAGGCCTGCGGCCACCAAGCCATCGGTCACCAGCTTTTGCAGATCGGCGCGGGCGCGGGCCTGCATCCGGGCGGGAATTTCTTCGGAAAAGAGTTCGATAAGAAGATCGGGCATCTTACTGGTCCGCGCTTTCATTCAATTGCTGCCAGGCGAAGGCCTGACCATCAGGATAAACCGCAACAACGCGGTCAACGCCGGGGTGGATGTTTGGTTCTGACAGAAAGGCCACCGCAGCGCCGCTGGTCAGGTCGGCGCCGATCTTTGCCGCGTCAAAGCAGGAAAACCAGCCCGGAGCGATCAGCGGCACAGGCTTTTCATAAAGCGTATAGGTTTCGGTCAGCATCGCCAGCGTCATCGGCGTGACGAAGCAACCGCGATAGCCTAGGGGAGAGTCTTCGCCGATGATCCCTTCGAAATCATTGGCAAGCATCGGTTCGGGCAGGCCCGCCCCCAAAGGTTGCAGCCGGATCTGGGCAGCGGGTGAGGATACCTCAATCGGTTGGTAATAGGCATAGTTTTGCAGGTAGTACATCGCGGCACCCGCGATCAGAGCTGTCAGCACGATAAACCCCGTTACGATTTTACCATTCATTCGATTGCCCGCCTCATGGCCAAAAAAGATCAATATGGGGGTGTTCACGCCTTTGGGCAGATGCCCGGTGGCGAAAGATTTCTGCGCGGCGCGCGGGTGCCGCGTTTTCATGGGTTTCAACATAGAGGGCATCGAAATTGCCCGGCAATGTGCCATCCATAATGTCGTTCAGAATATCAAACTCAGCGCCTTCGATATCCATTTTTATCAGCGCGATGCGCCCTGTGAAGCTGGCCAGAAGGCGGCGAAAGCCCACCTGCTCTACCGCGACGGGGGCGTCATCAAACTGCGCGGGGTCATCGAAAACCACCGATGACCCAAGCGAATGGCGTGACGGATCAGCGCTGAAGCCCTTGATACGGCGTAAGAAAACCGTACCGTCCGCTTGCCCGACCGCCTTTGGGTGCAAGACGACATTTGGCAAATGCCGGGTATTTTCCTGCAAGCGCGCGAAGGTCTCGGGATCCGGTTCATAGGCGTGCACCAAGGCCCCGGTGGCCGCCAGCCGGGCGCTGATCGTGCCGATATTGGCCCCCAGATCCAGACAGATGTCTGACGGCCCAAGCCGCGCCAGCCGCGCCTCAAACTCGGCCAGTGACCGGGGCGCCATCCGGCGTTTGAGTTTGCGCCCGGCACTGCGCCCTATCGCGTTTGGCACCTTTTCAAGGCGCGCGAGCAGGGCCATGAAGGGGGGCAGCGCTTGGTCGGCCATCCGCTAACCTCTGGCCGATGTCAGCGCACCGCCCGCTTCGGTGCTGACAAAGGCATCGGCGCAGGATTTGGCCAGCGCGCGGACCCGGCCGATATAGGCCTGGCGTTCGGTCACCGAGATCACGCCGCGCGCGTCAAGCAGGTTAAAGAGATGGCTGGCCTTGATACATTGGTCATAGGCAGGATGGGCCATCGTGATGGCGCGCCCGGCACTGTCAGTTGGGCTGGCGGCGAGGATACGGGCGCATTCGGCCTCGGCATCCTCAAAATGCTTCAAAAGCATATCCGTATCGGCCTGATCGAAGTTCCAGCGGCTATATTCTTGTTCGGTCTGGCGGAAGATATCGCCATAGGTCAGCGGAATCGGGCTTTGCGGGTCGTTGAAGGGCATCTCCATCACGTGATCCACACCAAGAACATACATCGCAAGGCGTTCAAGCCCATAGGTCAGCTCGCCCGAGACCGGGTGGCAATCATGCCCGCCGACTTGCTGGAAATAGGTGAACTGGCTAACCTCCATCCCGTCGCACCAAACCTCCCAGCCCAGGCCCCAGGCGCCAAGGGTCGGGCTTTCCCAGTCATCCTCGACAAAGCGGATATCGTGCAAGGCCGCGTCGATGCCGATGGCGGCAAGCGAGCCCAGATAAAGCGCCTGCAGGTCGGGCGGCGATGGTTTGATGATGACCTGATATTGGTAGTAATGTTGCAACCGGTTGGGGTTTTCGCCGTAGCGCCCATCCGTCGGGCGGCGCGAAGGTTGCACATAGGCCGCAGCCCATGGGCGCGACCCCAAGGCACGCAAAGTGGTGGCCGGGTGAAAGGTGCCCGCCCCCACTTCCATGTCGTAAGGTTGCAATATCGCGCAGCCGTGCTTGGCCCAA
>JBATTI010000413.1:0-6004 GCA_049670445.1 Albidovulum sp.
TTCATCCCGCCCTTCGACTGGCCCGAAATCGCATCCCCTGCCATTGCCTCTACCGCGGGGGTGATCTTTTCGATCAGATCAAAGCGCACGGCACCGGGGTTTTCCTTGGGATTGGCCGAATAGAACCCATCCACATCCGACAAAAGCACCAGTTGATCGGCACCCACCGTCACCGCGATCTGGGCCGCCAGACGGTCATTGTCGCCAAAGCGGATCTCATCAGTGGCGACCGTGTCATTTTCATTGACGATCGGCACCACCCCGGCGGCCAACAAGGTTTCAAGCGTGGCGCGGGAATTGAGGTAACGGCGGCGGTCTTCGGTGTCTTGCAACGTCACCAGAACCTGTCCGGTGGTGATCCCATGCGGGGCCAGAACCTCTTCATATGCGCGCGCCAGCCGGATCTGGCCAACCGATGCCGCCGCCTGACTTTGTTCAAGCGCCAGCGCACCGTCGGGCCAACCCAAAACCGCGCGGCCAAGGGCGATTGACCCCGACGAGACCAAAATGACATCCGCGCCGCGTGCCTTGGCATCCGTCACATCAAGCGCCAGACCTTCGAGCCAGTCACGCCGCAAACCAGAGGCACGATCAACCAGCAGCGCCGATCCGATCTTGACCACAAGCCGCCGGGCTTTGCGGATATCGGGGGCTAGGGCTGCCATGTCCCGTCCTCACTGGCATCCTTGGGTTTGGCGCCAAGAATTTGCGTCTGCAAGGCGCGCAGCACTTCGGTGATACCTTCGCGCGATACGCCCGACATCAACATCACCGGCCCGCCCGCCGCCTTTTCCAGCGATTTTTTGCGGCTGGCCAAGGTCTTGCTGTCCAGCGCATCAATCTTGTTAAGCGCCGTGATCCGCGGCTTGGCGGCCAGTTCGGGTGAATAGGCCTCAAGCTCGGTCAAGATGGTGCGGTAGTCTTTGGTGATCGTTGAGGAGGTGCCGTCAACCAGATGCAACAAGACCGAGCAACGTTCAACATGGCCCAGGAACAGATCGCCCAGCCCCCTGCCCTCACTTGCCCCTTCAATAAGCCCCGGTATGTCGGCCATGACGAATTCGCGGCCATCGACGCCGACAACACCCAAATTGGGGTAAAGTGTGGTGAAGGGGTAATCCGCAATCTTCGGGCGCGCGTTTGATACAGCCGCAAGAAATGTCGACTTCCCGGCATTGGGCAGGCCCAGCAGTCCCGCATCAGCAATCAGCTTCAGCCGCAGCCAGATAGTACGCTCAATCCCCTCTTGCCCGGGGTTCGCGCGTGCAGGCGCGCGGTTGGTCGAGGATTTGAAATGCAAGTTGCCAAAACCACCGTTGCCACCCTTGGCCAGACAGACCCGCTGGCCCACCACGGTCAGATCCGCGATGACGGTTTCCTGGTCTTCATCAAGGATCTCTGTCCCGACTGGCAGTTTCAGCAAGACGTCCTTGCCGGTGACACCGGTCATCTGCTTGCCCATGCCATGCTGGCCGGAAGCCGCGAAAAAATGCTGCTGATAGCGAAAATCAATCAGCGTGTTCAGCCCTTCAACCGCCTCGACCCAGACCGAGCCGCCATTGCCGCCGTCGCCGCCATCCGGGCCGCCGAATTCGATATATTTCTCGCGCCGGAAGCTGACACAACCCGCACCGCCGCCGCCAGAGCGGATATAGACTTTGCACAGGTCAAGAAATTTCATCAATCAGGCTTTCTGTTGGTTGCAATGGCGATAGTGCGAGTTGGGCGAAGACGCAAGGCCGCGCCACGAGGGTGAAGGCGGGGCCGCCACCAAGATTGTGCTTCAAACGCCATGAAACGACGGGGATCTTGTCAGATCTTGCACGACTTTGATCGCGCCTTCCACGCCCCGGCCCTGCTGCCCGCCTCGCGCGCGCTTTCAGGGCCAAGGGCCAATCAAAACCGGGTTGCGAACCGCTCAGGCCATCTTGCGAAGATAGGTCCAGGTCGGAACCTTGGTGTTTCGGGCAACCGAAAATGCCTCGGCGTCGCCAAGATATTCGAACCCACAATTTGTCAGCACCCGCGCCGAGCCGGGGTTGTCTTGAAAAACCTCGGCAAAAAGGGTGCGCGCGACAAGCGGGTTGGCCGCGACAATGGCCGCTACCGCCTCGGATGCGATACCGGTATTCCACATGCCCGGGGCCACCCAATAGGTGATTTCACTTTGGTCCCGGTCAATATTGGTCAAGCTGACCAGCCCCAACACCTCGGCGTCGCCCTGTGCGGATCCGTCGATTACCCAGATATTGTCGTCGCGCTTGTCCGACAGGGCACGCGCGACAAAAGCTTCGGCAGCGCCCGGCGGCAGCGGGTGAGATATCGTCCGCGTGCCCTCGGCCACGCGCTTGTCCGAAGTGTAAAGCGCGATCAACCCGGCATCCGAACGGCGCAACGGGCGTAAAATGAAACGTCCGGCTTCAATGACTGGCTGCAATAATATCTGCTCAAGTCTCACGTCTTGTCTCCTCCGAAAAGCGTGATCCTCGAGACCAGAAAATTCTGGCCCCTGAGGATAAAGTTGTGCACCGCGTGGGGTTCTTGCAAGCTCATCGTGCAATCTGGCGGCGGATTTCATCAATTGCATGACAGCACCAGATTATTTTTCGGGCCGCGGGCCCCTTTGGTTGAAAGCTGTATAGGCCACAATGGCTGAAAAAACCCTTTAGTTCCGCAAATTTGCGTGACTTGCGAAAACCAAAAGATCAATGCGCCTGGACGCCATTGGATCGGCCGGCATGGCGACCTTCCGCCCATGTGATCCTTTGGCAGGATTGGCCCCAAACAAGCAACGATATTGGCTTTTGCCAAAGATAGTTGCCAAACCGTCGAAATGCGGGCCAAGACACCCGCAATCAGACTACGTTTCATCCGCACCGCACCACTGGGCATGAAGCCCAAATGCCAAGGCTGCGCGCAGCGCTTGTCAGCGTTGTGATCAATTGGCAAACGGACGAGTATCGTCATGGCAGGCTCCCGAAACTTTGGGTTTCTTGGCCGGGCCCGATATCGTTAAAAACGAAAAGGGACCGGCGATTTCGCCGATCCCCTGAACTTGCGTTCTTTTGGTTTTTCGGCTTACTCGGCCGCCTCCGCGATGGGGAGAACCGAGATGAATGTGCGGCCCTTAAGACCTTTCTTGAAGGTCACCTGGCCTTCGGTCACGGCATAGATCGTATGATCACGTCCCATGCCGACACCGTCGCCCGGAAACCAGGTGGTGCCGCGCTGACGCACGATGATATTGCCCGGGGCCACGGCTTCGCCGCCGAAATGCTTCACACCAAGACGGCGACCGACTGAGTCGCGACCGTTACGGGATGAACCGCCTGCTTTTTTATGTGCCATTGGTCTTGCTCCTTACGCGTCGGATTTCTTGGCCGCAGCTTTGGCCTTTGGGGCCGCGGCAGCGGGTTTTGCAGCCTTAGCGGCGGGCTTTGCAGCCTTGGCGGCGGGCTTTGCAGCCTTGGCAGGCTTTTCAGCGGCGGGCGCGGCTGCGTTGTTATGCGCGGCCACACGGGCAGCGGCGGTACCAACGGCGGCCGCAACACCGGATTTGTCGGCGCCGGATGCCAAAACTTCAGTCACACGCAAAAGCGTCAGCTTCTGGCGGTGGCCACGGGTACGCTGCGACGAGTGCTTACGGCGACGCTTGTGGAAGGTGATGACCTTGTCAGCCTTGATCTGGTCGATCACTTCGGCCTGAACGGCAGCACCTTTAACGAAAGGCGCGCCAATGGTCAGCTTTTCGCCACCAAGCATCAAAATATCATTGAACTGGACTTTATCGCCAGCTGCAACGGCAAGAAGCTCCACGCGCAGCACATCGCCCGCCTGAACCTTATATTGCTTGCCGCCTGTCTTGAGGACCGCGAACATGGGTCTTTCCTTCTTCATCATCCGCGCCCTGTGGCCCCGGTTTTTCCCGGTGTTCGTGGCTTTCGCCGCCTCGGACTGCGCGCCCCCGATCGGGACGTCATTACAAAAATAGAATCCCGGTCAGGTCGGAAGACCCGCCGGGATGCGGGCTTATCGGGCAAGATGGCGGCGAAGTCAAGCTGTTGCCGTCAAGATCAGCCGAACTGCGACAGGCTTGGAAATGTCTCGAGCAGCCAATAGGAAAACCGCGAAAACGCGCCGGTCAGCAAAGCCACACCAACCACCAATAGCAAAAGGCCCATGGCCTTTTCGATCAGGGCCATATGGCGCTTCATCTTGTTCATCAACACGACCGAGCGGCTGACGAATATCGCGGCCAGCAGGAACGGTATCCCCAGCCCTAACGCATAGACAGCCAGCAAGGCCGTGCCGCGCACCACATCTGCCTCGGACGCCGCAAGCGACAAGATTGCCCCAAGCTGCGGCCCGATGCACGGCGTCCAGCCAAAGGCGAAGGCAAGCCCAAGTATATAGGCCCCAAGGCTGGAGCCACCGCGATCCCCCGCCTCAAGACGCGCTTCGCGATCAAGGATCGGGATGCGCAGGACATGCAAGAAATGCAAGCCAAGAAAGATGATCACCACGCCGGAAATCTTGCCCATCAGATCCTGGTACTGCAAGAACAGCCGACCAAAGCTTGAGGCCGCAAAGCCCATCAGCAAGAACACCGTTGAAAGCCCAAGAACAAAGAAGATCGCAGGCAAGACCGCACTGCGCCGCTTACCGGATTGCCCCGTCAACTCGCCCATGCTGATCCCACCCATATAAGCCAGATAGGGCGGCACGATGGGTAAGACGCAAGGGCTGAGAAACGACAACACGCCCGCGAAAAGTGCGATAAGCGCGGAAAGCGCAAAGCCTGCATCCATGATCGAAACGTCAAACATGGATCAAGCCTTAGACGGTTCTGTGACCGCCGTCACGGGGGGTAATTGGTCACTGCTGATCACAAGCGCGTGGCTGGCGCAGTTTGGGGCCACGGCTTTGGCCTTGCGGCGCGGTGCGGCCAAACGCAATAACGCCGGGGATTTGCCCCGGCGTTATTGAATGCTTTTCAAGATCAGTTACCGGGGTCAGCGCCCCAGCGACCACCAGCCACGTTTCTTGGGCTTGTCCTCTTTTTCGGCCTCGGGCGCAGGTGCTGCCACCGGTTCACGCTCCAAGGTTGCGGCAGCGGCCGGGATGGCGGGCTCTGGCACGGCCACGGGTTTCGCCACCGCTTCGGTCGCAGATGCGGCCTCGGACACCACTGCCGGTTTGGCAACTGCCTCGGCGGCAACCTTCGCCGGTGCTTTGCGCCGGGTTCGGGTGGGCGCGGCTTTCGCGGGTTCTGCCTCGGCGACTGCGGCAGGTTCTTCCACCTTCGCGGCTTTGGCGGCCCGGGTTCTGCGCGCTTTGGGCTTGGCCTCCGCTGCTTCGGCATTCGCGTCCGCCTCTGGTGTTACGGCATCGGCCGCAGGCTCTGCCTTCTTGGCGCGGCTCTTGGCCGGGGCGCGGCGGGTTTTGGGTTTTTCGGCAACCGCATCAGATGCCTCGGCGGGTGCCTCTTGCACCGCTTCCGCCACCGGCTCGGCCACCGTTTCACCTAGGGCCTCTTGCGCAGCGCCGTCCGCGGAACCTGCCTCTGCCGCGTCAGCCTTGCCTCTGCCACGCCCCCCCCGGCGCGACCGCGACCGGCTTTTCTTGGGCGCGGGTTCAGCACCGTCTGCCTCTTCGGCACCGTTTTCAACGGCTGGTGTTGCGGCTTCATCCGCCTCGGCCCCATCAGCGGCACCTGCGGCTTCTGCGGCTTCTGATCCTGCCTCACCATTGGCGCCATCAGCACCTTGTCCGCCCTTGCGACGCCGCCGACGACGGCGCTTTTTGCGCTTGGTGGGATCACCTTCGCCATCCGCCTCGCCGCGCGCATTGCCTGTGCTTTCGTCACGCGCCGCCGGGGCCTCTTCTTCGGCAATATCCTCATCGACGATGTCTTCGTCATCGGCGTATTCTTCCATCGGCGTGTTGCTTACCGATACCGCCTGGCTCACGACCTCGGGCACATGGCGGGTTGCCGTTTTGAACT
>JBATTI010000414.1:0-1545 GCA_049670445.1 Albidovulum sp.
CGCCTGGGCCTCACTTCGCGCCGGGCGGCTGGGGATGGATGTGCCGATATCGCTGGCGCTGATCTTGTCGGTGTCAATGTCGCTATATGAGACCGCGCAGGGCGGAGAGCACGCCTATTTCGATGCGGCGGTATCCTTGTGCTTTTTCCTTGTGGCCGGACGCTATCTTGATTACCGCTGCCGGGCCGCCGCGCGGTCTGCCGCGGAAGAGCTGTCGGCCTTGGAAGTGCCGCGTGCGATACGGCTTGTCGGCGGGGCCGAGATGCTGGTGCCGGTGGCGGCGCTGGCGGTGGGCGATCATTTGCGGGTGCGGCCGGGGGCGCGGATGCCGGTTGACGGGGTGGTGCTGGCAGGCGCGTCAGAGCTTGACCGATCGCTTTTGACCGGCGAAACCCAGCCTGTGCAGGTCTGCGAGGGCGCCATGGTCAGCGCGGGCGAGGTCAACCTCACCGGGCCTTTGACGCTGCGGGTAACGGCGGCGGGGCGCGACAGCTCGTTGCAGCGCATGGCCGATCTGGTGGCCGTGGCCGAAACCGCCAAGAACCGCTATGCGTCGCTGGCCGACCGTATGGCCCGCGCCTATGCGCCCATCGTTCACATTCTGGCGCTGGCGGCCTTTGCGGGCTGGATGATCCGCACCGGCGGAGACATACGCCATGCCGCCAATATCGCAGCGGCGGTGCTGATCATCACCTGCCCCTGCGCGCTGGCGCTTGCGGTGCCAGCGGTGGTGACCGCAGCCTCTGGCCGCCTGTTTCGCCGGGGGCTGTTGATCAAGCAAGGCACCGCCCTGGAACGGCTGGCCGAAGTGGATGTGGTGATTTTCGACAAGACCGGCACCTTGACCATGGGATTGCCCGAACTGGCCGGCCTTGCTGCGCTAAGCGATCATGAACGCGGGGTCGCGGCGGCCTTGGCGGGTGCCTCGGCGCATCCTTTGTCGCAGGCCTTGTCGCAGGCCTTGCGCGCCGATGGGGTGGTGGCGGCGGATGTGACCGCGGTGAAGGAAACGGCAGGCTACGGGGTCGAAGGCCAATGGCAGGGGCAAAGGGTGCGCTTGGGGCGCGCGGAATGGCTGGGTGCTGCGGCAGGTGACGGCACGGCAAGCTGGCTGCAAATCGGCGGCGCCCCGGCGCGGCCCTTGCATTTTGCCGACGCATTGCGCCCTGGGGCCGCCGCGGCGGTTGGTGCGCTAAAGGCGCAAGGGCTGCGGGTGATGCTGCTTTCAGGCGATACCGCAGGCCCGGTGGGCGATTTGGCCGCCAGGCTGAAGATTGCCGAATGGCGCGCCGGGTTGCTACCGGCCGAAAAGGCCGCCGTGATCGCCGGTCTGGCGGGGGCGGGGGCAAGGGTGCTGATGGTGGGTGATGGGCTGAACGACACTTTGGCGCTTGCCTCTGCCCATGTCTCGATCTCGCCCGCATCAGCGCTGGAGGCCGCGCGCGTGGCCTCGGACATCGTGCTTTTGGGTCAGGATCTGGCCCCGATCGCCGAGGCGCGGCGCATCGCGGTGCAGGCCCGGCGGCGGATCAAGCAGAATTTCGC
>JBATTI010000415.1:0-3007 GCA_049670445.1 Albidovulum sp.
CCGTAACCGGTGGTGGCGAAAACCATCCCTTCGCCATATGCCAGACCGCCACCTGTGGCGTCTCCGGCGCGATCGGACGCGGGGGTAAGATCGGCCTGCCAGACCGCAGCCCCCGAGGTTGATGTCGCGGCGACGGTGGAGGCGCTGTCAAGCGTATAGATGCGCCCACCGGCCACAACCGGATCGGCGGTGATGCGGTGCTTGCGGCTGTCGCCCTGGCCGATACGCACGCCCCAAACCGGGGCCAGACCGCCGGAATAGGCGGCATGGCCGGGTTGATGGGCCGCGTTTCCGCCGCGATGGGTCCAGTCCGCATTTGCCTGCTGGGCGGCAAGCGCGATCGGTGCCGACTTGACCTCGGCACTTAGGGGGGCGGCCTCGGACGAGGGCGCATCAACGCCAATCTGCGCTTCTCGTGGCGTCTGACGCGCGCCTTCAAGTATCAACTCACCGTCGCTACACCCGATCAGCAATGCTGTCAGTGCCACAAAACCTGCACGATAGGAAAACGTCACGATCCTGGCCCCTTCGCTTTATCTTCTTGCGCCTGCATCCTGCGATGCCGGCCAATATTCATTCACCCGGTGCTGACTTGCCCAGCGCCACCAAAAGCTGTTGGACCCGCCCTTGCAAACCCGGCGTCACATCGGCGTCTTGGCTGATGTCTTGCAAAAGCGTGGCTGCGGCATCGGTTTGCCCATCGGCCAAAAGCGCAAGCGCCTGTTGCTCGATCGCCAGTGCGCGGTAAGGCGCCCCCGGTGCGGCAAGGGCCGCCAAAATGCTGTCGCGTTCGCCCGCATCCATCGCCGTACCCGCAAGGCTGACCATCTTGAGCTGGGCCAATTGCCGGTAGCTGTCGGGAATATCGGCCGTGGCCGCCACATCACGCAAGGCGTTCACGGCCAATGCCGTGTCTTTTGCGGATACCGCCTCGGCTGCGGTCAATAAGCCCAGTATGGCCGCGTGGCCAGATGTACCACCTGCGGGCACACCCGAAAGGGCCGCAACCCTTGCATCGGCCTGATCGCTTGCCATTGCCGCGATAACCGCATCGCCAAAGGCCTGGGCAGAGGCTTCGCCATGCGCTTTGCGCCATTCGTTATAGGCAGCACCGCCGACGATAAGGGCCACGCCAAGAATGGCGATCCAGCCATATTTGCGCATCAACGCAAATAATCTGTCGCGGCGGACCTCTTCGGCCACTTCGTCAATAAAACTGTCGCTCTCGCTCACACCGCACCCATGGTATTTTCTGGTTCCGTCTTACACGTAAGCCCACGCCCTTGCCAAGCCCGCGTTGGTCCGGATCGGATCAAGTTGGTGGCAAGGACCGGAAGCCCGACCAGCCGATATCGTCGCTCTCATCAGATTTTGCCGATACCTCGGCAAGTTTGCCTTCCTCTGCCGACTGACGCGCCCACATCGCGGCATAGCGACCGGCACGCGCCAAAAGATCGTCGTGCCGCCCCTCTTCGACAATCTGCCCTGCTTCCAGCACGACAATCCGGTCAGCATCGGCAATGGTGGACAGACGGTGGGCAATGGTGATGACCGTGCGCCCCTGCCCCATCAGCTTGAGGCTATCCTGGATATCGCGCTCGGTCTGGGTATCAAGTGCCGATGTCGCTTCATCCAAAAGCAGGATTGGCGGGTTCTTCAAAAGCGTTCGCGCAATCCCGACGCGCTGTTTTTCGCCGCCCGACAGCTTCAACCCGCGCTCACCCACCTTGGTTTCATAGCCTTCGGGCAGTGACATGATGAAGTCATGGATCTTGGCCGCCTTAGCCGCAGCGATCAGCCTTTCGCGCGGCGCATCGGGATTGCCGTAAGCAATGTTGTAATAGACCGTATCATTGAAAAGCACGGTATCTTGCGGCACCACCCCGATCTGCTGGTGCAGGCTTTGCTGGGTGATGTCGCGCAGATCTTGCCCATCAATACGCAAGGCACCGCCGGTCACATCGTAAAACCGGAACAAAAGCCGCCCGATGGTTGACTTGCCCGATCCCGAAGGCCCGACAATTGCCACGGTTTCCCCCGCCCCGACCGTCAGGCTGATGCCTTTGAGGATCGGGCGGGCGGCCTCATATCCAAAGGAAAGATTGTCCAGCACCACTTCACCGCCCTTGACCGCCAGAGGTTCGGCCCCCGGCTTGTCCGTGATTTCTGCGGGTTGCCCCAAAAGATCAAACATCTGCCCCATATCGACCAATGCCTGACGAATTTCGCGGTATACCGTACCCAAAAAGTTCAACGGCAAGGTGATCTGGATCATATAGGCGTTGACCATAACGAAATCGCCCACGGTCAGCGCCCCCGACTGCACCCCCATTGCCGCCATCGCCATGACAATCACCAGACCGCTGGTTATCAGCAACGACTGCCCGAAGTTCAGGAAGGAAAGCGACAGGCCGGTTTTGACGGCGGCGGCCTCATACCCTTCCATCGCCGCGTCATAACGCTGCGCTTCGCGGGCCTCGGCGCCAAAGTATTTCACCGTCTCAAAGTTCAACAGGCTGTCGATGGCCTTTTGATTGGCATCGGTGTCTTGTTCATTCATCTGACGGCGGATTTTCACCCGAAATTCGGTAACCTTGAAGGTGAAGGTCACGTAAAGCCAGATGGTGACCATCACCACAACCGCATAGCGCCAATCGAAGACCAGCGCGAAGATCACGGTCACCATTGTCAGCTCCAATATCAGCGGACCGACCGACAAAAGCATGAAGCGCAACAGAAAATCCACGCCCTTGACGCCACGTTCGATTACCCGGCTCAGGCCGCCGGTCTTGCGGGTGATGTGATAGCGCATGGACAGGCGGTGGATATGGGTGAAGGTTTCAAGCGCCAGCTTGCGCAGGGCGCGCTGGCCGACCCGCACGAAAACCGCATCGCGCAATTCGTTGAAGGCCGTGGTGCCAAGCCTTGCCATGCCATAGGCCACAACCAGACCGATTGCCCCCACCGCCAGAAGCCAGGCTTCCCCGCGGCTGTCATTGGCCAAGGA
>JBATTI010000416.1:0-3408 GCA_049670445.1 Albidovulum sp.
GAAGATCATTGGCCCCGTCGATGCGGGCGGAATCGATGATCTCTTGCGGCAATGCGGCCATGTGATTGCGCAAAAGGAAGATCGCAAGCGGCAAGCCAAAACCTGTATGGGCCAGCCAGATGCCGATATAGCTTTTGGGATCAAACCCAAAGGCCGCACCCGCGTGATTGTAAAGCGTCAAAAGCGGGATCAGCGCGATCTGCAAGGGCACGACCATCAGCCCCGCAAGCAGCGCAAACAAGACCGCGCGGCCAGAAAACCGCATCCACGCCAGCGCATAGGCGGCAAATGCCGCGATAAGCGTGGGGATCAGGGTTGAAGGGATTGCGACCGTCAGTGAATTGACGAAGGAGCGCCCAAGCCCCACCGACCCCAGCACTTTCGCGTAATTGTCAAACGTAAAACGCGGCGCAAATTCTGCGGTATAGAAAATCCGCGCGCGGCGCAAATCCGTGGGGTTTGCGGGCCTGTTCAAGGTGAATTGGCCGTCAGCCATGACCCTAAGGCGGCGGCCATCGCCCAGATCGGCGGTGGCGCCCGGGGCAAAGGCCTGGGGCGCGTTGGAGGCGACGCCAAAGGCGGTGACCACGCCGCCAACCTTGGTCAACAAAGTGCCGGTCAGGATATGTTGGCCTGCGGCATCAACGCCGCCCTCTGGCAGGCGAAAGATCAGGTTTTGCGGGGCGGCGCGAAATGCCGTCCACCACCCTGACAGGGCGATCTGGTCCTTGTCGCGAAATGACGTGACCAGCAGCCCCGCCGTGGGGATGACCCACAACAAAACCAGCAGCAATAGCGAAAGGTGCAGCGTCACGGTCCTGAGGCGCGCGCCCATTTTAACGCCCCTGCCCTTCGGCACGCCAAATCTGGCGCATGACCCAAAGCATGAGCGGCATGATCATCCCCATCAACACCACCGCAATCGCGGCCCCCCGGCCAAAATCGCCGCCCCCCTGGAACATCCAGTTGAACATGAGGTTGGCCAGCACATTGGTGTTCCATTGACCATTGGTCATGGCCAGGACGATGTCGAAAACCTTGAATGTGATAATGGTGATCACCATCCAGACCGCCCCGATCGCGCCCCAGATCTGCGGCAGGATGATACGAAAAAGCGCCTGAACCGCGCTTGCGCCATCAAGCATTGCCGCCTCGTGCAGATCATCGGGAACCCGGCGCAGTGCCGCGCCAAGAACCACCATGGCAAAGCCGGTCTGGATCCAGATCAAGATGATCATCAAGCAAAGGCTGTTCCAAAATGGCAGGGTCATCCAGGCCCTTGGCACGCCGCCAAAGGCCAGAACCAACGCGTTCAAAAGGCCGATCTGTTCAGGCCCCGCCCCCGCATAATCATAGATGAATTTCCAGATCACGGCAGCACCGACAAAGGAAATCGCCATCGGCAGGAAAATCAGCAGACGCGCGAAGCTGCCCCACCAGATCCGCGCGCTTAGCACCGCCGCAAGAAGGCCAAGGGCGGTCGCCGCCGCGGGCACCACCAATATCCACATAAGATTGTTCCAGACCGCCGCACGAAACCCCGGATCGGCAAAAAGCCAGTGGTAATTGGCAAGCCCCACACCCGCCCGGTCTTGAAAGGAGATCCAAAGCGTGGCGGCAAGCGGGTAGATAAGGTAAAGGCCGATGGCCAGGGCAGCAGGCCCCAAAAAAAGCCATGGCCGCAAAAGTGCCGCGCGCGATGGCAAGGCCCGTTCAAGGCACCAATTGCCCCCCCAATACCAGGCGGCGGCACCGCCGACGGCAAGGATGAGGGTAAGGATGCCGGTCCAAAGCTGCACCATCGTCAGGCTTCGCGCCGCTGCGCCATGACCGGGCCCCCGCCTATTTCAACGCATCCCAGGCGGCCTGAACCGAACCTGCCGCCTCGGCCGCAGATGCCCCGCCCGCATAATCCACCATAGCCTCCCAAAACACCCCTGCCCCGATCTTGCCGGGCATCAGGTCCGACCCATCAAAGCGAAACAGCGTGGCATTGGCCAAGATCTTCCCTTGTTTGCGCATCGTGTCATTGGCATAAGCCTCGGGGTTGACCGATTTCAGCGGGGTCAGAAAGCTTGACTGCGCCATCCATATTTCATGCGCAATCGGGGTTTGCAGAAATTCGATAAAGGCGCGGGCGGCCGGTGTGTCGCGGGTGATCATCGCAAGCGTGCCTGACCCCAGCACCGGTTGGCCAAGATCTTTGTCCGCATAGGCCGGAAAGTAGAAAAAATCGACGTCACGCCCCAGTTCGGTGCCTTCGGGAAAATACGAGGGGATGAAGGAGGCCTGCCGGTGCAGATAGCATTTCGGCGGTGAACGAAACAGCCCCTTGGCACTGTCGCGAAAATCGGTAACCGCCACGGCGGCGGCCCCGCCATCGACGTAGCTGTCGTTGCGCGCGAAATCGCCAAAGCCGTCAATTGCCGCAAGGATGCGCGGATCGTCAAATGCGATCTTGTTCGTTACCCATTGGTCGTAAACCTCGGGCGATTGCTGGCGCAGCAGGAAATCCTCAACCCAATCGGTCGCGGGCCAGCCTGTGGCCCCGCCGGAGCCAAGCCCGATGCACCAGGGCGTGCCACCATCGGCGGCAATCTGGTCGGTCAGCTTTTGCAGGGCTTCCATGCTTTGCGGCACGCGGTAGCCCGCATCGGCGAAATTCTCGGGCACATACCAGACCAGTGATTTCAGCTCTGCCTTATAGGGAAAGGCGTAAAGGGCTGGCGTGCCGTCCTTGCCCTTGAAGGTGCCAAGGTTGATCCAGCTGTCTGGTGCTGCGTAATTCTGCGCCAGCCAGTCTTGGGTCTTGTTGCCCAAGGGGGCCAAGAACCCCTTGGCCGCAAGATCCGCGATCAGGCCCGGCTGAGGCAATATGGTGATATCCGCAGGGCTGCCCGAGGATGTGTCGATAACGATCTGGCTTTCGTAATGCTCGGATGAGGCGTAATCGACCACCGCCCCCGTGGCCGCGGTAAAATAGGCCAGGACACTTTCAAACAATATCTTGTCTTCGCCCCGCCATGGGCCAAAAACGCTAAGCTCTTGCCCGCTCAGGTTGTGGCGCAACGCAAAGCCATCGAAGCTGGCCCAGTTGAATCGCAAGTCGTCACCGGGCGAAAACAGCAAACCTTCCGCACTGGCACCCGAGCAAAGAACACCCATTGCCGCCGCATATGCGATCGCTTTCTTGATCATTTTCTTCCCCGATTATCCGATGCCCCCATTGCGACACCATCGGTCGCAGGTCGCAAGTGGTTTCATTGCTGCATCATAGTAAGAGGCAAGTCAACTTAACCTTAGATTGAACGTCCATATATTCCAATGGCTTCAAGGGGCATGATTTCGCGAAAAAGGCACGGGGTTGCCGCCAATGACCGGGCGGTTTGAAGAATTGCGCCTATTCGT
>JBATTI010000417.1:0-7383 GCA_049670445.1 Albidovulum sp.
TGCCGCCACCACCTCATTTGCGGCACCGGCGGCGAATTCGCGCGCCACCACCACGTCAATCGGCAGGTGGATGGTGCAGCCGGTTCCGGCGGCCTTGGCCAGAATTTCGCGCGCGGTATCGGCCATCTCTCGTTCGGCCAGTGATTTGCCAACCTCAATGCCCTGGGCCACCAAGAACGTATTTGCCATGCCGCCACCGATGATCAGATGATCGACCCGTTCGACAAGATTGCCCAAAAGATCAAGCTTGGTCGAAACCTTGGCTCCGCCCACAACCGCGGCCACCGGGCGTTCGGGGTCACCTAAGGCCGCGTTCAGCGCCTTAAGCTCGGCCTCCATCAAGCGCCCGGCGCAAGAATTCATGATCTTGGCGATGGCTTCGGTTGACGCATGGGCGCGGTGCGCCGCCGAAAAGGCATCATTGACATAAATCTCGCCAAGGGCGGCCATTCCGGCGGCCGTTGCCGGATCGTTCTTTTCTTCGCCTTTGTGAAAACGGGTGTTTTCCAGCAACAAGACATCGCCCGCTTGCATGGCCGCCACCGCCTTTTTGGCGGGGCCCCCCATGCAATCTTCGGCAAAGCTGACCTTTTGGCCCAAGGCCGCTTCCAGCGCGGGCAGGGTGATGGCAAGGCTCATCTCGGGCACGACCTGACCCTTGGGGCGGCCAAAATGCGCCAAAAGTACGGGTTTGCCGCCCTGCGCCAGAATATATTTCACGGTGGGCACAATCTTTTCGATACGGGTGGCATCGGTCACCCGACCTGCCTCGACCGGCACGTTGATATCCACGCGGACAAGGGCAACCTTGCCAGCAAAATCCATATCATCAAGGGTTTTCCAGCTCATGCCCGTAATCCTTTCTTCTGCGCCGCCGGGGCAGCTTGGTTCTGACCCTAATCACTCCATCCATCGGCGAAGGTCAACCGATTGTGATGCTTTGCTCTTTCCTTAGGCGCGATCAGCGACTAGGTTTCGCGCCGAATTGACCCCAGGAGGCAGGCATGTCAGAGATCAAAGACCCCGAAAACACCATCATCATCACCCTCAAGGACGGCCCCGTCGTTGTGGAGCTTTTGGCCGGGGTGGCCCCCAAGCATACCGAACGTATGAAGGTTCTGGCGCGGGCCGGAAAATATGACAATGTCGCCTTCCACCGCGTCATTGACGGCTTTATGGCGCAGACCGGTGATGTGGAACATGCCAATATGGAAGCACCCGAATACAACGCCCGCCGCGCAGGCACCGGTGGGTCGGATATGCCCGATCTACCAGCCGAGTTTTCCAAATTACCGCATGAGCGTGGCACAATCGGGGCGGCGCGGTCTTCGAACCCCAACAGCGCCAATTCGCAGTTCTTCATCAACTTCAGCGATAATGCCTTCCTGAACGGCCAATATACGGTTTATGGCCGGGTGATTTCGGGCATGGAACATGTCGACAAAATCGCACGCGGCGAACCACCGGCAAGCCCGGACCGGATGATCTCGGTGAAAGTTGCCGCAGATGTCTGAAAACCGCATCTTCTTGACGGGCGCGGTCGCGGTGGTCGTGTCTATTGGGGCTGCGATGTTTCTTTATTCGCAGATGTCCAGCGGCGCCATTGCGGCAGAAGACGGACCCGGCCCCAACCTTTTGATTGATGTGGCAGGTCAGGCAAATGGCCGGGTGGTGATTGATCTTTTGCCCGAGATTGCACCAAAGCACGTGGCGCAAGTGGTCGATATTGCCCGCACGGGGGGCTATAACAACGTAACCTTCCACCGGGTGATCGATGGCTTCATGGCCCAGACCGGTGATGTCAAATACGGCAAGATCGGAGCCGACAGCACCCTTGTCGGGACCGGAAAGTCGGAGCTGCCTGATATTGTGGCGGAGTTTTCCGATATCGCCTATCAGCGCGGCATTGTCGGGATGGCACGGTCGAACGATCTGGACAGTGCCAATTCGCAGTTCTTCATCATGCTGGCGCCCAACGGGTCGTTGGATGGCAAATATACGGTGATCGGCCATGTGATCGAAGGTATGGAGATCGTCGATCAGATCAAGAAGGGCAACCCGGATCTGAACGGCGGCGTGGTTGACCCGGACCGGATGTATAACGTCACCGTGGAAGAGTGAATTCGCGCACCCCTGAAAAGGCGTGATCCAAAGGAAAAAGGGCGGGTAAATCCCCGCCCTTTTGCTGTTTTGGTTTTGCCTCGTATCCGCGTGCCTTCGGCCCACGGCTCCGGGGCGGATTATCCGATCATCACCAATGCATGGCGTTTCTTGCCAGCCGTCAGCTTCAGCGGTCCCGCCAGTTGATCGGCCCCGATGCGCAATCCCGCATCGGTAAGCACTTCATCATTCAGCCGCGCGCCACCTTCCTGGATCAGCCGTTTGGCATCCTTGCCCGAAGCCGCAAGCCCCGCGCGCACGAACAGCTGCACGATCCCCAGCCCTTCGGCAGCCTCGCCAACCGATACCGTCAGCGTCGGCAGATCTTCGCCCACGCCGCCCTTCTCGAACACTTCGCGCGCGGTGGCTTCAGCGGCGGCGGCAGCCTCTGCCCCGTGCAGAAGTGTGGTGACCGCATTGGCCAGCACGACTTTGGCGGCATTGATTTCGGACCCGTCCAGCCCCCCGAGGCGCGCGCATTCCTCCAGCGGCAATTCAGTATAAAGCTTGAGGAACCGGCCCACATCGGCATCTGTGGTATTGCGCCAGAATTGCCAGAATTCGTAGGGCGACAGCATGTCGGGGTTCAGCCAGACCGCACCGGACTGGCTTTTGCCCATCTTCTTGCCATCGCTGGTGGTCAAAAGCGGCGACGTGAGGCCATAGATCTCCCCCTCCAGCACCCGCCGCGTCAGATCGATCCCGTTGACGATATTGCCCCATTGATCGGACCCGCCCATCTGCAACAGGCAGCCATAGCGGCGGTGCAGCTCCAAAAAGTCATAGGCCTGCAAGATCATATAGTTGAACTCAAGGAACGACAGGCTTTGTTCGCGGTCAAGCCGTGATTTGACGCTTTCAAACGCCAGCATCCGGTTGATCGAGAAATGCCGCCCGATGTCACGCAAAAAGTCGAGGTAGTTCAGCCCGTCCAGCCATTCGGCATTATTGACCATCACCGCATCATCCGCACCGTCACCAAAGCGCACATAGGCGGAAAAAACCTGTTTGATCCCGGCGATATTGGCATCAATCTGTTCGGGGCTCAGCAAGGGGCGTTCATCGGCGCGAAACGACGGATCGCCCACCTTGGTCGTGCCGCCGCCCATCAGCACGATCGGCTTGTGGCCGGTCTTTTGCAGCCAGCGCAGCATCATGATCTGGATGAGAGAGCCTACATGCAACGACTTCGCGGTGGCATCAAAACCGATATAGGCAGGCACCACGCCTTTGACCAAAGCCTCATCCAGCGCCTGATAGTCGGTGCAATCGGCCATAAAGCCGCGTTCCATCATCACACGCATGAAGTCGGATTTTGGGTGGTAGGTCATCACAGGATCGTCCATTCTGGGTTTCATCCCATCGTATATCGGCGGGAAGGGGCAAGGGAAAGACCATGTTGAAACAGGGTGCGGTTTGGGCATTGGGCGCGATGTCGGGCACATCGCTTGACGGTGTTGATGCCGCCATGGTCCAGACGGATGGTGAGGTGATACTTGGCTTTGGTGAAAGCGGTTATCACCCCTATACAGATGGCGAACGTGCAACGCTCCGCGCGGCCCTTGGGTGCTGGCCCGGTGATCCGGGCGTCGCCGAGGCCGCCGAGGTGGTCGAGGCCGCACATGCCGGGCTTTTGGCGCGCTTCGGCGGTGCGGAGGTGATCGGCTTTCACGGCCAGACATTGGCCCATGACCCCGCCGGGCGCGGCACCCATCAAGCGGGCGATGGTGGCATTCTGGCCGAGGCTTTGGGCCTGCCGGTGGTCTGGGATTTTCGCAGCAATGACGTGCGTCTGGGCGGGCAGGGCGCGCCTTTGGCCCCCTATTTCCATTTCGCTTGCGCCAAATGGATGGGCGCAACTGCCCCCTTGGCTTTCCTCAATCTGGGCGGCGTTGGCAACCTTACTTGGGTCAATCCGGCTTTGCCCGGCCCCGATGTGCCGGGGGCATGCCTTGCGTTTGATACCGGCCCTGCCAATGCGCCCCTCAATGATCTGATGCGCGCCCGCTTGGGCCAGGATTGCGACGATGGCGGCGCATTGGCGGCCCGGGGCCGGGTGGAGGAGGCATTGATCACCCGTTTCCTGGCCCAAGCATATTTTCTGAAAATGCCCCCCAAGTCTTTGGACCGGAACGATTTTCACTGGCTTTTGCCCGCCGTCCAACATCTGTCAGATGCCGATGCCGCAGCCACCCTTACCGCCGTGGCCGCCCAAGCCGTCGCACGCGGGGTCGAGCATTTTCCAAGCCCGCCCGAACACGTGCTGGTGACCGGCGGTGGACGCCATAACCCTACACTTATGCGGATGCTGTCCGAATGCCTTGCCCTGCCGGTCGCCCCGATCGAGGATATGGGGCTTGATGGCGATATGTTGGAAGCGCAAGCCTTCGCCCATCTCGCAGTCCGGGTGCTGCGCGGCCTGCCGACCTCCGGCCCATCAACAACCGGGGTTGCCACGCCGGTGGGCGGCGGCAAGATCAGCCATCCAGCAACCGGGGAGACGCCGCATGGTTAAGACCGTGACAGTCGTGGGCGCAGGCGTCATCGGCGCGGCCATTAGCTTTTATCTGGCCCGTGCAGGCGCGCGGGTGACGGTGATTGATGCGGCCACCCCGGCCTCGGGCGCGTCGGGCCGGTCTTTTGGCTGGATCAATGCAAGCTTCTTTGCCTCGCAAGATCATTTCCGCCTGCGCATGGCCGCGATGGCCGCCCATCACGCGCTGACCACCGACCTTGGCCCCACCGGCGCACTTTGGCCCGGCGCCGTAAGCTGGGAACAGTCCGGCGACGCGCTAGAGGCGACCGCGACCGCGCTGACACAAATGGACTACCCTTTGCGCCGCATCAGCCGCACCGAATTCGGCCGGCTGGAACCCGCCATCGCCGCCCCGCCACCCGAGGCGCTGTATTTCCCGACCGAAGGCATCGTTGATCTGGCCGATCTTACCCGCCGTTTGCTGGCAGGTGCGGCGCGTCATGGTGCGCGTCTTTGCTGCGGAGTGCCGGTCACCGAAATTCGCGCCAAGGGTGCCGTCGCCACCGATCAAGGTGCGATCGAGGCCGATCAGGTGGTTCTGGCAGGTGGTACCGGCTCTGCCGCCCTTATGGCACGGCTTGGGTTGCGTTTGCCGATGCTGACCCGCCCGGCTCTGATGCTGCGCAGCCGCCCGGTGGCCCCGCTTATTCGTCACATCCTTGTCACCCCGGATCACGAATTGCGGCAAGACCCAAGCGGGCGGCTGGTTGCACCGACTTCGGCGGGCCATCAGCAAGACGACAGGGACAAGGTTTCAGAACTGCCCATGACGATTGCCGACCGGGCGCTGGCCAATCTGCAAGCGCTTTTGCCGCAAACAGATCTGGCTTGGGAAGAGGTGACACTGGCCTTCCGCCCGGTTCCCGGTGACGGCCTTCCGGCGGTCGGGGAAACCGGGGTTGAGGGGCTTTATCTTGCGGTCATGCACAGTGGCGCCACGCTGGCCCCCCTGATCGGCCAATTGGCCGCGGCCGAGGTGATGGGCGGTACCGCATCGCCCTTGCTGGCCCCCTATCGGCCTGCGCGTTTCGCTTGATAGATCATGGCGCCGGTGTAAATCACCAAGGCCAGCCAGATCATCGGAAAGGCGATCAGACGCGCGCCGTCGAAGGGTTCATTAAACACAAAAACTGCGGTCAGAAAAATCATCGTGGGTGCCGTGTATTGCATGATCGCAATCGTTGAAAGCTTCAGAAGTTTCGCACCATTCGCATAAAGGATCAGCGGCACTGCCGTGACCATACCGCAGCCCACCAGCATCCAGTTGTCAAAGCTGACACCGTTCAAAAAATGCCCCTCGCTGCGCAGGCCCAACCAAAGAACATAGGCCAGCGCTATGGGCGTCAGCAGCAGAACCTCAAGCATGAACCCCTGATTGGGGCCGATCGGCAGGCGTTTCTTGAAGAACGCATAGGCCCCCCAGCTAAGTGTCAGCGCAAGGGCAACCACCGGCAGTCTGCCCGCCTCATAGGTCAAAAGCGCCACCGCAAGGGCCGCCAGCCCAATCGCAAGCCACTGTGCCCGGCTTAGCCTTTCGCGCAACAAAACCGCCCCCAGAAGCACCGAGAACAGCGGGTTGATGTAATAGCCAAGGGCTGCGTCAATTACGTGGCCCGCCCCGATGGCCCAGACATAAATCCCCCAGTTGATCGAGATGATCGTCGCCGTCACAGCCGCCATAGCCAACATGCGCGGGTTGCGAATCGCCGCCGCCAGATCAGCGGTTCGGCGCAAGATGATCAGCAAAGCCCCCGCGATTGGCACGGACCAAAGCACGCGGTGCGCGATCACCTCGGCGGGTGGCACATGCGCCAGCGCCTTCATGTAAATCGGCATCAACCCCCACAGAAAATAGGCCGAAAGGGCAAAGCCGAAGCCGCGCAGGCTGTCTTCGTTTTTGGGGATCTGATCGGTCATGAAATGCGGTTACCTTCGGGGTCGCGCGACCGTTATCCGATTGGTGGGGCAAGAGCCATGCCAAGATTAAAGCGAAGCCTTAGCGGCGCCGCGCCAGATAGCCGCGGGTGAACTGCGCATAGCCATTGGCCGTTACCTTCAATTCCTCCCGGATCAGCGCATGCAGATCGGGCAGGCGGTGAAACGGCACGGCGGGAAAGACGTGATGTTCCACATGATAAGGCATGTTCCACGCGAAAAAGCGTACAAGGGCGGTGGTGAATGTGGTGCGGGTGTTTTCAAACATATTGGCAACAGGCGCACAATCGCCATGCTCGGCCAACAAATAAAGCCTCAGGGCCGGTTGGCCGATGACCACCGGCAACAGCCAGACCCAAAACAACAGGGGCGACCAAAGAAGAGACGCGGCGACGCCCGCGTAAAGCCCCAGCATGATCCGCGCCTCAACTACCGCCCTCGGGCGCGCGCCTTGCGGCAGATAACTGGCCATCTCCCGCCCAAGTGCCAGCCGGACCAACAGCTTGGCATTCCCCCACCAGATCGGCAGGCCCGAAACATGCCAGAAGATCTGGCCGCGGGTTTCGGGCTTGGGGCTTTCCAGCTCGGGGTCCTGGCCGGGGATATTGGTGAATCGGTGATGGGCAAGGTGGAAATAGCGAAACCATTCAAAAGGCAACAAGATCAACAGCCCGCAGATGCGTCCGACCCAGTCGTTCAGCCAAGGGCTGCCAAAGGGCGTACGGTGGGTGCATTCATGTTCCAGCGTGAAA
>JBATTI010000418.1:0-9101 GCA_049670445.1 Albidovulum sp.
TGCGCGCTGATGGCCGCGATGTGGTGCTGACCCGTGAACCCGGCGGTAGTCCGGGGGCCGAGGAGATCCGCCGCCTTGTGCTTGAGGGCGACCCCGACCGCTGGTCAGCCGAGACGGAAATATTGCTGTTCACGGCGGCGCGGCGCGACCATCTTGAACGCACGATCAATCCCGGGCTGGCGGCACGCAAGGTGGTGATATCGGACCGGTTCGCGGATTCGACCCGCATGTATCAGGGCCTGTCGCGCGGTGATCTGCGCGCGGTGGTGGACCGCTTGCACGAGATGATGATTGGCCGTGAACCCGATCTGACCTTCTTGATTGACATGGACCCCGCCCTTGGGCTTGCCCGCGCCAAAGGCCGGGGGGGGCATGAAGAACGGTTTGAGGATTTCGGCGAAGAATTGCAGCGCAAGATGCGCGCAGGCTTTCTGGACCTGGCGCGCGAATTTCCGACCCGCTTTCGGGTTGTTGATGGCGCGCGTGCGCCCGAGGCCGTGGCCAGTGACGTGGCCCGGCTTGCCCGCGCGGCTTTGGTGTCCGCATGAGCGATCCGGACATTCCCGAACCCGACCGCGTCGAAGGTGCCCCGCATCCGCGCGATACGGTGCAGCTGTTCGGCCAGGCCGCCGCCGAAGCCGCCTTTCTTGAGGCGTTCAACAGCGGGCGTTTGCACCATGGCTGGCTGATGTCCGGCCCGCGCGGGGTGGGCAAGGCGACGCTGGCCTGGCGGATTGCGCGGTTCTTGCTGACCGCCCCTGAGGGCGGGGAGGAGGGGGCGGGCCTGTTTGGCGATGCGCCCGCAAAGCCCACCACGATCGACACCGATCCCGACCATCCTGTCGCCCGCCGCATTCTTGCCGGGGCCGAGCCGGGGCTTTTCTTGCTGCGCCGGGCTTGGGATGCCGAAAAAAAACGGCTCAAAGCGGTGATCAGTGTGGATGAGGTGCGCCGCCTTAAGGGCTTTTTTCAGCTTTCAGCCGCCGATGGCGGGCACCGGGTGGCGATTGTCGATGATGCGGATGAAATGAACCCGCAGGCGGCCAACGCGCTGTTGAAGCTGCTGGAGGAGCCGCCCGCCGGGGTCACACTGTTGTTGATCAGCCACCAGCCTTCGGGGCTGCTGCCCACCATCCGGTCACGCTGCCGCGAATTGCGGCTGGCGACGCTTGAGCCCGAAGATCTGGCGCGATGCCTGACCGGGGCGGGGGCAGAGGTCAGCGATGCGGCGGCACTTGGCGCCTTGTCGGGCGGTTCGGCCGGGGCGGCGATCCGGCTTGCCAATCTGGACGGGCTTGCGACCTATGCAGGCATCGTGGCGCTGTTTACCGGGCTGCCCCGGCTTGACCGGTCGGCAGCCCTTCGTTTGGCCGAAGCCGGGGCTGTGCGCGGGCAAGAGGCGCGCTTTGATCTGATCTTGACGCTGCTTGACCTCTTTTTGGCCCGTCTGGCGCGTGCGGGCGTCAGCGGCCCGCCCCAACCCGAGGCGGCGGCGGGCGAGGCTGCGCTTTTCGCCCGCCTAGCGCCAGATCTGGGTGCGGCACGCGCCTGGGCCGAGTTACAGCAAACTTTGGGGGCGCGGGCGCGCAAAGGCAGGGCGGTCAACCTTGACCCTGCCGCCCTTCTGCTGGATATGATCCTTAAGATTGACCAAACGGCGGGCCAGCTTGCCCCGCGATGAGCGAGGCCATGACCGATATTCCAAACCTGACCGACAGCCACTGCCACCTCGACTTCCCGGATTTCGCCGAGGAGCTGCCCGAGGTGATCGCCCGCGCCCAAACTGCGGGGGTCAGACGCATGGTGACGATTTGCACCCGGCTGAAGAACGAACCCCGCGTGCGCGCGATTGCCGAGGCGCATGCGGGGGTGTTTTATGCCGCCGGCACCCATCCGATGTCGGTGGCCGACGAACCGATGGCAACGGTCGGACAGTTGACGGATTTGGCCAAGCACCCGAAATTCGTGGGGATCGGTGAAAGCGGGCTTGATTACCATTATACCGCCGAGACGAAGGACGCCCAGCAACAGTCCTTGCGCATCCATATTGCGGCGGCGCGCGAAACCGGCTTGCCGCTGATCATCCACGCGCGCGCGGCGGATGAGGATATGGCGCGTATCTTGGCCGAGGAATATAAGAACGGCGCTTACGGCTGTGTCATGCATTGCTTTTCGTCCAGTGCCGCACTTGCCCATGCCGCCCTTGATCTTGGCTTTTATCTGTCGATGTCGGGCATTGCGGCTTTCCCCAAAAGTCAGGCGCTGCGCGATATCTTTGCGGCGGCCCCGATAGACCGGATTCTGGTGGAAACCGACGCGCCATACCTTGCCCCGCCGCCACATCGCGGGCGGCGCAATGAACCGGCCTATACGGCCCATACCGCGCGGGTCGGAGCCGAGCTGTTTGGCATGGCGTTTGCCGATTTCGCCGCACAGACCGAAGCGAATTTTGAGCGGCTTTTTACCAAGGCGGCGCATGCTGCAAAGGCGGCTTGAGATGGCGCAGCTTCGCTTTACCATCCTTGGCTGCGGATCTTCGGGCGGGGTGCCGCGTATCGGCAATCTGTGGGGGGATTGCGACCCGGGTAATCCCAAGAACCGCCGCAGCCGCTGTTCGCTGCTGATTGAACGGATCACGACGGCGGGCACAACGCGGGTGCTGATCGACACCTCTCCCGATATGCGCGCCCAGCTTTTGGCGGCCAATGTCAGCGCGATTGATGCCGTGGTCTTCACCCATTCGCATGCCGATCATGTTCACGGTATCGACGATGTCCGACAGCTTGTGTTCCTGACCGGCCAGCGCTTGCCGGTCTGGGCCGACGCACAAACCCAAGAGGCGCTTTTTGCGCGTTTCGGCTATGCGTTCGTGCAGGCCGAAGGTTCCAGCTATCCGCCGATCTGCAATATGCATACGATCCGCGACAGGTTCACCATCTTGGGCGCGGGCGGCGCTATTGATCTGACCCCGATCGAGGTGGAACACGGCGATATCGACGCGCTGGGGTTTCGGGTTGCAGGCCTTGCCTATCTGCCCGATGTCTCGGCCATTCCCGATCAGGCATGGGGGCAGCTTGCGGGCCTTGACTGGTGGATTGTCGATGCGCTGCGCCGCAAGCCGCATCCGACCCATGCGCATCTTGAGCGGACATTGGAATGGATCGCCCGCGCCGCCCCCAGACAGGCGATCCTGACCAATATGCACATCGACCTTGACCATGCCACGGTCGAGGCCGAAACCCCATCCCACATTCATGCCGCCTATGACGGTATGGTTATCGAGGTTGCGGATTGATGGCCAAATGAGCACCACCCTATGAGCGCCCTGATCGAGGTTATCTTACCGGTCTTTTTGGTCATGGGCTTTGGCTATCTGGTGGTGACCTTACGGCTGTTCGGCCATGATGCGGTTGAAGCGCTTATGCGCTTTGCCCAAAGCTTTGCGGTGCCGGTGTTGTTGTTTCGCGGTGTGGCCCGGCTTGATCTGGTACATGTCTTTGACCCGCATCTGTTGCTTAGCTTTTACCTTGGGGTTTTTGCGTGCTTCTGCCTTGGCGCCTTGGGCGCGCGTGTCTTGTTCAAGCGCAGTCTGGCCGATTGCGTGGCCATCGGGTTTTGCTGCGCTTTCTCCAACACCTTGCTTTTGGGCTTGCCGATCACAGAGCGCGCTTATGGGGCAGGGGCGCTTGCGGGCAATTACGCCATCATCTCGCTTCATGCGCCGTTGATTTACGGCCTAGGCATCGCGGTGATGGAGATGGTGCGCCATTCGGGGCAGGGGTTGGCTTTGCGCCAGATCGCCAGAAAGATCTTTTCGGGCATCCTTACCAACCCGCTGGTGATCGGCATCGCCCTTGGTTTTGTGGTGAACCTGCTGGGCGTCTCGCTGCCCGCCCCGATCTGGGCTGCGGTGGATATGATGGCGGCGGCCGCCATTCCTGCTGCACTGTTTGGCCTTGGCGGGGTGCTGGTGCGTTACCGCCCGGAAGGCGATTTGCGGGCGGCATTCATGGTGGCGGTCATATCCCTGAGCTGCCACCCGACGATCACATGGGTTTTGGGTACGCAGGTCTTTTCGCTGACCACAGCGCAGCTGCGCTCGGCGGTGGTGACGGCGGCGATGGCGCCAGGGGTCAATGCCTATCTGTTCGCCAATATGTATGGCTCGGCGCGTAGGGTTGCCGCGTCAAGCGTGTTGGTGGCCACGGCTTTGTCGATCCTGACCGCGTGGTTCTGGCTGTCGATCCTGCCGTGAGCCTTCTTCGGCGGGCGGTGCCTAGCTTGGCGAAATGCCGCGCAGGCGTTCGGAGCGGCGGCGCAGCAATTCGACCGTAGCAAGCAGGGCGATCGAGAAGATCACAAGGATCGTGGCAACCGACAGGATCGCCGGGCTGATCTGTTCGCGGATACCGTTCCACATTTGCCGCGGGATGGTTTGCTGATCATGGCCCGCGATAAAGAGCACGGCCACCACCTCATCAAATGAGGTCACAAAGGCGAACAATGCGCCCGAGATCACACCCGGCAGGATCAGCGGCAGCATGATCTTGAAGAAGGTGCGCTGCGGGCTGGCGCCCAGTGATGCGGCGGCCCGTGCCAAAGTATAGTCAAAGCTGATCAGGGTTGCGGTCACGGTGATGATGACAAAGGGAATGCCCAAGGTCGCATGGGCCATGATCACACCAAGATAGGTGTTGGCAAGGCAACCGGAGTTCGACAGCACCGGTGCCAGCACCGCGCCCAGAAAGCTGTCGGGTGACACGCAGGCGGAGGAATAAAAGAAAAACATCCCCGTGGCGGTGATGATGATCGGCACGATCATCGGCGAAATCAGGATCGCCATGATCAGCCGCCGCCAGGGCATTTCCGGGCGCGCCAGACCAAGGGCCGCCAATGTGCCAAGGCAGGTGGCCAGGATCGTTGAATAAAAGCCGATGATGATCGAGTTTTTGGCGGCCTTGACCCATGCCGCATTGGCCCAGACATCCGACCACCAGCTGCTGTCGCGGATGGCGTCGGGGGCGGTCATGCCGAAGGTCAGCAGCAAGTCATACCAGCGCAGGGAATACCCCTCAGGATCCAGCGACATCATCTTTTTGGTGAAGGTAAAGTAAGGCTCTGAATTGAAGCTGAGCGGGATGATCACAAGGATCGGGGCGATCAGAAACAAGAAGATCAGGACGCAGATGACCTTGTAGGTCCAGTGCCATGCTTTCTCGAGCGGTGTCGCATAAATCGGCAATGCCATTACAATATCCCCTTACCCGAGCTTCAGTTTGTCGATGCCGACCAGCCGGTCGTAGAGCCAGTAAAGTATCATCACCCCACCCAACAGCAGGGCGGCCAGTGCCGCTGCCAGTGACCAGTTCAGCGACTTGGCCATATGGAAGGCGATGAGGTTTGAGATCAGCTGCCCCGAGGCACCGCCGACCAGTGCGGGCGTGATGTAAAAGCCAAGGCACAAGATGAAGACCAAAAGCCCACCGGCCCCGATACCGGGCAAAGTCTGGGGGAAGTAGATGCGCCGGAAGGCGGTCCAGCTTGTCGCGCCCAATGACCGTGCGGCGCGCACATAAGAGGGTGGAATGGTGCGCATGACCGAGTAAAGCGGCAAGATCATGAAGGGCAGCAGGATATGCGTCATCGCAATGATCGTACCGGCCTGATTATAGATCAGCTGAATGCGGCCATCTTCGCCGATAATCCCCATTGCGTATAAAAGCGAATTGATCACGCCCTCGCCTTGCAGCAGCACGATCCATGATGTCGTGCGCACGAGCAGCGACGTCCAGAATGGCAACAAGACCAGGATCATCAGCAGGTTCGATTTTGCCATAGGCAGGGTGGCCAGAAGATGGGCGACCGGAAACGCCAGAATGAAGCACAAGAAGGTAATCAGCGTCGAAAGGATAAGTGTGCGCTTGAACAACAGCTTGTAGATCTGGCGGTCTTCGCCGACCGCTGTGATTGCGCCGGTTTCATCGCGGGTCATATCAAGGGCTGCGATGTAGAAATCGGCCGTCACCTTGTCCGAGGCCGAGCGCATGACCTGCCAAAGCATCGGATCGTCCCAGCCTTTGTCGGCGGCAATCAGGGCCTCCTTGTAGGGCGGCTCCAGCTTGTCGGCCTTGCGGGCGGTCGAGGTGAACATGGAGCGCGAGCCGGACAGATCGTAGTTGATGCGGGTGCCCGCTTCACCGGCCGAGCGGTTTTCCTTCATGTACAAAAGGTCTGCGGCAAGGGCCGCATAGGCCGCTTCGTTGATCTCGGAGCCTTGCGGGTTTTGCGCGAACCACACGCCCAGATTGGGGGCGGTTGCGGAAAACGAATCATTTTCGACCGAGCGTTTCAGCATCTGGCCGATGGGGGCGACGAATGTCAGCAATATGAAAAGCAACAAGGGCAAAACCAGAAAGAGCGCGCGGTATTTTGCCCGCGACTGCGCCTTTGCAAGTGCCGCCTTAAGCGGTCTACCGTCGGCGGTTGTCAGTAGTTCTGCCGTGGTATCGGTCATGAAATTCCCCCGCTGTCATCCGCTGATCCGTTTGCCGGGCCTTTCGCGGTATTTTCTTGTTGGCCGAGGCGGCGAACCGCCTCGGCCAAGCTTTCAAGTGCAAGGCGTCTTAGTTTGCAAGCCAGGCGTTGAAACGCTCGTTCAGTTCGGTGTCCTTATCGGCCCAGAACTCAAAGTTATTGACCAGCGCATTGGCCAGGTTCGCTTCAGCCGTAGGCATCTGCGGGCCCATCTCGGTCTTGCCGTCCTGATAAAGGCCGACGAGCGGACCGGAAGACTTACGTGCCGGGCCGTAAGAGATGTATTTCGCCTGATCGGCCAAAGGCTGGGTGCCGGTGGCGAAAGCGATATACTGCATGGCCGCATCCTTGTTCGGCGCGCCTTTCGGAACAACGAAAAGATCGAAGTCCATGATCTGACCATCCCAGACGATATTGAAGGGCTGGTTTTCGGCGACAGCCGCGTTGAAGATACGGCCGTTATAGGCGGTTGTCATCGTCACGTCACCAGCAGCAAGCATTGCTGGCGGCTGCGCACCGGCTTCCCACCACACAACGTCACTCTTGATTGTGTCAAGCTTGGCGAATGCGCGGTCAACGCCTTCGGCGGTTTCCAGAGCGTCATAGACTTCGCCGGCAGGAACGCCGTCAGCCATCAATGCCATTTCAAGGTTGGCCTTGGCGCCTTTGCGCAGGCCGCGCTTGCCCGGGAATTTGGCGGTATCGAAGAAATCCGCCATGGTCGTCGGGGCGCCATCGGCGAATTTGGTCGTGTCATAGGCATAGATGGTCGACCAGACGATATTGGCAACCGAACAATCATTGATCGCACCTTCGACGAAATCTTCGGTCGCAGGTGTGCCATCGGGGGCGGGCGGCAGAATTGCCGGGTCGATCGGCTCCAACAGGCCTTCGTCGCACAGACGCACGGCATCCGAATATTCGACATCGGCCACATCGACGGTCACGTTGCCAGCTTCGACCTGCGCCTTGATCGGGGTTGCCGGGTTGTCGGCGTCGATCATCGTGGTTTTGATGCCGGTCGCTTCGGTGAAAGGCTTGTTATAGGCCTCGACCTGCGAGGTGCCATAAGCCCCGCCCCATGACATGACAACAACCTCTTGCGCCGCAGCGGCAAAGGCGAAGCCCGTAAGAGCCGTGGTTAGAATGAGTGTCTTCTTCATTAGTCTCTCCCTAGTGAAATGAAGTTTGGTCCATTGGCCGCTTGTATTCACGGTCCTTTGTTTCAGAGGGTTCAAATCTCTGATCAGCAGGCGTAATCACATTGGTTCAAGTGCGCGGGCATCTTGCGGATGCCAGCCGATCTTGATCTTCTCGCCCGGCGCAAGCCGGGTCTGGCCAATCGTGTTACGCATCTTCATGACGAAATCATCCGTTCCGGCCACTTTCAGCCGGGCACGCAAGATATCGCCCATATAGACAATTTCAATCACCTCAGCGGCGATCATATGCGCCCCTTCAGGCATCATCTCTGGCTTGAATTCCACCCGTTCGGGGCGAATCGAGACCAGCGTGGGCTGACCCTTTTTGGTGACATTGACGGCGGTTGCATCGATCAGCTCGCCGGTGGACAGGCGCACCAGCGCCTTGTCACCGTCAAGCTCTTCGATCGTGCCGGGCAATTTGTTGTTTTCACCGATGAATTGGGCCACGAAGCTGTTTTTCGGACGCTCATAAAGTTCATCCGGCGCATCCAGTTGCTGAATGCGGCCATCATCGAAGACGGCGACGCGGTCGGACATGGTCAGCGCTTCGCCCTGATCATGGGTGACATAGACCACGGTGATGCCCAGACGTTCGTGCAGGGCCTTAATCTCAAACTGCATATGTTCGCGCAGTTGTTTGTCGAGCGCGCCCAGCGGTTCATCCATCAGCACCAGTTCGGGGTCAAACACCAAGGCGCGGGCCAGTGCGATCCGCTGTTGCTGGCCGCCTGAAAGCTGGGCAGGGCGACGGTTGATGAAGTTACCCATCTGCACCATGTCCAGCGCATATTTGATCTTGGTTTCACGCTCGGACTTGCCAAGGCCGCGGACTTCCAGCGGAAAAGCCAGATTTTCGCCGACCGACATATGCGGGAACAAAGCGTAGTTCTGAAACACCATGCCGATGCCGCGCTTATGCGGTGGCACCTGATTTATCGGGCGCCCATCAAGCTTGATCTCGCCGTTGGTGGCAGTCTCAAACCCGGCCAGCATCATCAGGCAAGTGGTCTTGCCAGAGCCTGATGGCCCCAGCATTGTCAGAAACTCACCCTTGCCGATGCTCAGATTCAGGTCTTTGACCACCAGTGCCACGCCGTCGTAACTTTTTTGAACGTGGTCGAATTCTACGAATGCCTTATCGCTGACAGTAGATGGTTTGGCCAAGTCTATCCCCCCCTAGGGTCGTCTTTTGGTTCATTATCTGGTCGAGCTAATCGCAATAGCCACAAGAATTCAACCAGTTATTTCACGGCGCTGATTCGCTCACCCACCATGGCATATCGGAGGGGGGGGATCATATAAACAATTTTCATAGGGCGTCTTTATCGCATGTTTTTTTGGGAAAATCACCCTGTTTCGCCA
>JBATTI010000419.1:0-4452 GCA_049670445.1 Albidovulum sp.
TGGCTGGCCCTGCGCAAAGCGGGCGAGGCACATGGGCTAAAGCTGTTCGGTGCGCGGGCGGTGGATTCGATGCGGATGGAGATGGGCTTTTTGCACTGGAAGGCCGATTTACTGACCGAATTCACGCCGTTTGAAACAGGGTTGCACCGCTTTGTGAAGCTGGAAAAAGGTGACTTTATCGGCAAGGCCGCGCTGACCAAACTTCATGCGGCGGGCGAACGCAAAGCCTTTGTCAGCCTGAAGGTTCACGCCACCCACGCCCCCGCACGGGGCGGCGCGTCGCTGATGGCAGGCGATAAGGTGGTTGGCACGATTTCTTCGGCCGATTGGGGGCACCGCGTCGGCATGAACCTTGCCTATGCCTTTATCGACCCCGCCTTGTCTGCGGTTGGCACCAGGCTGCATCTGGATATGTACGGCGATATGGTTGCGGTCGAAGTGATAGCACCTTCGCCCTATGACCCTGATTTCCGCCGCATCAGAGGCTGACTCCACGGCCGACACCGATATCGCTTTCTCCTCGAGACCGGGTTTGCCGGACCTGCGCTTGTTTTGGATAACTTGCGTATCGCTGACCGGTTGGGGATGATGAACGGCTTGCCGCGCAAGCCTGTTCCCCCTCGGGCGCTGCGCTGATCGAAAGCCTTGGGGAGGGAATGCTGTTGCGGGCTACGCCTGTCCCTTCGCATCACGCGTCGCCGCCCGATCCTGTTGTCGAACTCTGCGCTGGCGGCGCAGCCGGGTCATGGTCGGACAAACTTCAGCCTCCACTTCCAAGATAACCATCGCTTGCGGTTTCAGCACGCATCAACATTCACCCGCATATTCTTTTGAGAATTCGGACGGTCACCAACACAGCTTCGGCAACATCCTCTTGTTCGTTCGTCGAGGTCACAGTCTGAAGTGACCAAGTACGAATCTGATCTCGTCTTGAACTGCAGGAGTACGTCCGGAACGACGCCAGAAAGTCGGCCGTCTGTCATTATCCGCGACCTCAATCACGATAAAGGTCGCCTCTTGCGTTGACAGCAGCCATGTTCAACACATTGATTGCCGCAGTTGTTGGGTCTTTGATATGTTCTTCGTTCCATTCCCGTTTGTCGTCGCGATATTATTGCTTGTTCTCTTGTCGGCGGTCGTGTCGCAGGATGACGACAAGCCAAGGAATCTGCCATTTCTTGCATTGATACTGGTTGGTGCAATCCAATCATTCATGTCAGGTCTCAGGTGGGGATATGGTATCGAGACGGTGCGATATATCGCGCCTGTTCTTGCGGCGTTGGTTCCGGCACTTGCCTATAGCGGTGTGTCCCGCCTAATTCGCAAACCCGAAAATTCCATCGCTGGGCGCACCTTGTTGCATGCGGTGCCGTCAGTTTTCATTCTTTGTTTGACCGTAACCTTTCGTGATCTGATAGACGTCGCCCTTGTTTTGATATTTGTCGGCTACGCATTGGCAATCTTGTTTCTTATGCGCCCGGGCACAGACGCCTTGCAGCTTGCACCTTTCGACGGTGCAGAGCGTGCATTTCACGCCATCATGTTTACCGCCCTGTTTTTGCTTTTGACTGCCGCATTGGACACTTTTGTCTTTCTCGATTTCGCTTGGACCCGTGGTGAAAACGCTTTGGTGGCGATCACGGTCGGAAACCTTGGCGGGCTCTTGTTTTTGTCAATTGCCGCCGCCTCGGCTAGCCGCAGTCAAACGCCTGATGAGCCCAAAGAAGCGATGCAGGAACGTGAGGCTGTTGAAGACAAGGAAACCCTTGCTGCACTTGAAGCAGTTATGGCGACAAAGCAAATCTACCGCGACCCCGAGCTTAACCTTAACCGGCTTGCGCGCAAAACCGGAATAACCGCCCGCCAGATATCGTCAGCAATCAATCGTGCGCTGGCCAAGAATGTGTCGCAATATGTGAATGAATACCGTGTTTCCGAAGCCTGTGATCTGCTTGGCAACTCCGAGAAATCAGTGACCGAAATCATGTTTGACGTGGGCTTCCAGACGAAGTCCAACTTCAACCGTGAATTCAGGCGCGTGACCGACATGTCACCAATCCAGTGGCGCGACGTGCGCAGGCCCAAGGCATAAAGCCCCCAACACAAGTCTTAGGGACTAGATCGCGATCGAGGACGCCTCAATCGCGATCGAGGTCTCGCGCCTGATCTGAATGTTCGATTATCGCGGCATGAACCAGATCAATACATATGACCGCAAAATCGCCGAGACGCTGAAGTCGCTTTCGCTTGAGCCAACGGCACCCCCTTTTCAGCGCGCAGGTAGACACCGCCGCAAGATCGTCCTTGCTATAGGGATTTCGTCGCTTGTGGCGTTGACCGGCCTGGCCGTTTTGCTTCGGCCTGACAACTTACATGTGGCTGACCTGACGGTGCCCGCGCCGCCTGATCTTGCGGCGGCCCCTGCACAGCCGGATGCAAATGTGGCACCTTCGGCGGCGCATAACCCCGCGCAAGTCGTAGCGGTACCTTCCAACGGGGTAGAGTTTGCGGAAATTGCAGCCTCCGGCTATGTCACAGCCCCGCAGTCAACCGCACTTTTTGCAAAATACGGCGGAACGATAAAGACGATAACGGTTGCGGTGGGGGACCGGGTCGAGGCCGGTCAGCTTCTGGCAGTGCTTGAAGATACCACAGCCCGTTTTGCGCTTGAACAGGCACAGGCGGATTTGGTCTCGGCTCAGATCGCCCTTGAGGCCGTGGAAATCGCGTTCGCGCAGGCGCAGGTGCGGCGTGAACGGACCCTCGCACTTGCTGCACGCAAGGTGGCCACGGGGCTTGAGGTTGATGAGGCAAACAGCACTTTTCTGACAGCGCAGAACGCGGTGGCACAAGCGCGGCAGAACATTTCACTTGCGCAGCTGGCGATCCGTATCGCCCGTGAACCCGTCGCGGCCTTGTCGGTACGCGCACCAATTTCCGGAACCGTGACAGAGCTGAACGTCTCGGTCGGCGACCGGGCTTTTGGGCATGCAGACAGCCGCGACGACAGCCAAAGCCTGCTGACAATTACCAATACGGATATGTTGTTCATTGATGCAGATATTGGAGAGGCCAACATCGCGATCCTGCGTCCCGGTTATCGCGGCGAAGCAGTGTTGGATGGCTTTCCCGACGCCCCTTTCGCGGTTGAGCTGATCCGTATCGCACCAGTCGTTTCCGCCGCGAAGGGCACTGTCACTGCCCGTCTGGCGCTTGACGGCCCGCCCATCGGCATTCGCCCTAACATGGCCGCGCGCATCCGCATCACCAGCACCCCCCAACAAACCCAATAGGAGATTTCCAACATGACCGATGTCCAGCAACACCACCCCTATATTTACCTACGCAATTTGCAAAAGGGCTATAAGATCGGCAAAGAAGCCTTTGCAATTTTTGACGGCCTCGATCTTGACATCCCTGAAGGCGATTTTGTTGCAATCATGGGCCCGTCCGGCTCTGGTAAATCAACACTTCTGAACATGCTTGCGGGGATTGACCGTCCCGATAGCGGCGATCTGCGTATTGGCAGCAGCAATCTGAGCCGGATGGGCGAAGGGGCCCGCGCATCTTGGCGTGCGCACAACATGGGCATCGTCTTTCAATTCTATAATCTGTTGCCGATGCTGAACGCTGCCGAGAATGTCGAACTGCCGCTTTTGCTCAAATCGCTTTCTGCCAAAGACCGGCGCGACAGGGTCGGCAAGGTTCTTGATCTTGTTGGGCTGAAAGGGCGCGAACGGCAATACCCGTCGATGATGTCGGGTGGCCAGCAGCAGCGGGTCGGGATCGCCCGCGCCTTGGTCTCTGACCCCGGCCTTTTGCTGTGCGATGAGCCAACCGGCGATCTGGACCGTAAATCCGCTGATGATGTTTTGCAGATGCTGAGGTTTCTCAACCAAACCTTGGGCAAGACCATCATCATGGTCACCCATGATCCGGAGGCTGCACGCTATGCCAAACGCACCTTGCACCTCGACAAGGGCACTTTCGTTGAAGAGCAAAGGGCCGCGTGATGACATTTTTCAAACTGGCACGGAAAAACACATGGCGTAAGCCGCTGCGGACGGTTCTTTTGATGGTCTGCGTGGCGACCGCCTTTCTTATCTACGGCTTGATGGCAAGCTTTGTGGCGGGATCCCAAGGATCATCCGCCGCAAGCGAGGACATCCTTGGGGTGACAAGCGTGGCGGGCCAATCCCAACCGTTGCCGCTGGCCTATCTGGGTCGGATTGCGTCCCAAACGGATGTTGAAGCGGTCAGCTATATGGCGCGCTTGCGTGGATATGTGGACACAGAAAACAACATCCTCTCGGTCAGTGCCGTCGATCCTGCCACAATGATGGCCGTTACCGGGGCGCAACTTGGGCTGACGCCAGAGTTGATCGCGGCACTTGGCCTCGCCCGTGACCGGATATTGGTTGGCCGCGCCCTTGCGGATGCCAATGGATGGGT
>JBATTI010000420.1:0-1945 GCA_049670445.1 Albidovulum sp.
TTGGTCGCGGCGGGCAAGAACTGGCTTGATCTGGTGCATGCGCTTGATCTTTTGGGCATTGACGCGGCCGAGGCTGAACGGCTGGGGATCACCACCTACAAGATCGGTCAGGTCTTTCCACTGGACAAGACAAGCTTTCACGAATGGGCCGAGGGGCTTGATCTGATCGTTGTGGTTGAAGAAAAGCGCAAGCTGATCGAGGTGCAGGTCAAGGAAAGCATCTTCGATGATCGCCGTGGCCGCCGGGTTTACGGCTGGAAAAAGGGCGGCTCAGGCACCGAGCTGTTCCCAACCCGCTTCGCCCTTGATCCGGTGATGATCGCCGAAAAAATCGGCGGTATCCTGGCCGAGGAAGGCCGCGGAACCGAAGCCATCAAGGCGGGTCTTGCGCGGCTGGAAAAGGCGCGGCTGGCGGATAATGCCCCCGAAATCGCGCAACGACGCCCATGGTTTTGTTCGGGCTGCCCGCATAATTCCTCGACCAGACTGCCCGAAGGCAGCCGCGCCTATGCGGGCATCGGCTGTCACTACATGGTGCAGTGGATGGACCGTGAAACATCGGGCTTCACCCAAATGGGCGGCGAGGGCGCCAATTGGATCGGCGAGGCGCCGTTTTCGACCCGCCAGCATGTGTTTCAAAACATCGGTGACGGCACCTATAACCATTCAGGCATCATGGCGATCCGCGCGGCATTGGCCGCAGGCACCACCATAACCTACAAGATCCTGTTCAACGATGCGGTGGCCATGACCGGCGGTCAAAGTAATGAAGGCGGGCTAAGTGCTGCACAAATCGCGCGCGAGGTTGTGGCCATGGGGGTAAGCGATCTGGCCATCGTCGTGGATGCCAAGGAAGATCTGGACCTTTCGGCCTTCCCGCCCGGAAAACCGGTCTATCTGCGCGAAGAACTGATGTCTGTTCAGGAAAAGTACCGCAATGTCAAAGGCGTGTCGGTCATCCTTTATGTGCAGACCTGTGCCGCCGAAAAGCGCCGCAGACGCAAGAGGGGCGCATTCCCCGACCCAGACAAGCGGGTTTTCATCAACACCGATGTCTGCGAAGGCTGCGGCGATTGCTCGGTCCAGTCAAACTGCGTCTCCGTGGTGCCGGTTGAAACCGAACTTGGCCGCAAACGCGCCATTGACCAATCGTCTTGCAACAAGGATTTTTCCTGCCTTCAGGGGTTTTGCCCGTCTTTTGTCACCGTAAGGGGCGCGAAATTGCGCAAAGCCTCGGCGGTTGATTTCACCTTGCCCGACCTTCCCGCGCCGGAATTGCCGGCGATCAACGGCACCCATAACACGGTGATCACCGGCGTCGGCGGCACGGGCGTCGTGACAGTGGGGGCGGTTCTGGCGATGGCCGCCCATCTTGATGGCAAGGGCGTCGGCATGATGGAGATGGCGGGGCTGGCGCAAAAGGGCGGTGCGGTTCACATCCATCTGCGCATCGCGAATACCCCCGCCGATATCAACGCGATCAGGGTGGCGACGGGCGAGGCGGACTGCATCATCGGCGGCGATCTGGTGGTGAGTGCGGGTGCCAAGACCTTGGGGCTGATGACCACCGGCCGCACAGGCGCTGCCGTAAATGCGCATGAGATCATCACCGGCGAATTCACCCAAAACCGCGATTTTCGCTTGCCGGCCGATCAACTGACCCTGTCGTTGCAGGCCCGTCTGGGCGAAAGGCTTAGTTTCTTCGATGCCACAGCCCTTGCGGCGCGTCTTTTGGGCGATTCGATCTATTCCAACATGCTGGTCCTGGGGGCCGCCTGGCAAAAGGGCCTGTTGCCGCTTAGCGAGGAAGCCATCCGCCGGGCGATCGAATTGAACGGCACCGCTGTTGACGGCAATCTGGCGGCCTTCGATATTGGTCGCTGGGTGATCGAAGCGCCAAAAGACGCTGAAGCATATCTGGTAAAAGAGGCCTATAAGCCATTAT
>JBATTI010000421.1:0-4340 GCA_049670445.1 Albidovulum sp.
CAGCACCACATAGACCGAACAAAAGATCATCGCGCAGGCCTGTACGATGGGCACATCCCGGTTGGTTACCGCCTCGACCATGAAGCGGCCAAGCCCGGGAAAATTGAACAGCGTCTCGATCACCACAACCCCCGAAACCAGATAGGCAAGGTTCAGCGCAATCACATTGATAATTGGCCCGAAGGCGTTGGGAAGGGCGTGCCGAACCAGCAGCCTGCGGCGCGGCACGCCCTTGAGTATCGCCATCTCGATCGCCGGGCTCGACAGAACGTTCAGCACAGCCGAGCGTGTCATCCGCACCATATGGGCAAGAATCGTGAAGGTCAGCGCCGCCACCGGCAGGATCAGCACCCTGACCCAATCCCAAAAGTCGTATGAGGGCCGAAGCGAGGCGATGGCCGGCAGCCAGCCCAGTTTGACCGCGAAAATCGTAACCAGCGCCACGGCGACCAGAAAATCGGGAAATGAGATCAGCGTAAGCGAGACCGAAGAAATAACCCTGTCCACCAGACCGCCGGGCCGTGTTGCCGCCCAAAGCCCCAAGGTCACCGCCAGCGGCACGGCGATCAGCGCCGTCGAGACTGACAAGATAATCGTGTTGATGCCGCGCGCCGCAATCTCAGTTCCGATATCGGCACCATTGGCAAGCGAAGTCCCAAGATCACCGCTAAGCGTGCGCGTCAGCCAGACCCAATAGCGCATCACCAGCGGCTCATCCAATCCAAGGCGGTCGCGGACCTGCGCGATCAGTTCCGGCGTGGCCCCGCGCCCCAAAATCGCATTGGCAACATCACCTGGAAGGATTTCTGTCCCTATGAAAACCAGCACCGAAACGAACAGCAGGGTCGCAACCCCGATCACCAGCCGCCGCGCCAGAATTTCTGTGATTGTCATGGGGCGGCATCTCCTACCAGTCGCGCTTGGGGCTTATGACGCCCCAACTGTGATCACAGATAAGGCGGCATTGCAAGCAACATTTCAATCGTCATTGAACGCCGGTACTGCCCTAGGATGTCACCCCCTGAAGAAGGTCATGCCCCAGCGTGCATCTTCTTCAATAAGCGCGCGCGCCCGCGCCGCGTCGCGATTTTCCAGTGCGGCAATGATCGCGGCATGTTCGCCCAACCAATCTTCGCGGCTGACCAGCGACAAGATGCCTTGCGCCAGCCACGGGCCGGTCCGCACCAGAAGATTGCCGATCAGATCGCACAAATCATCATTGCCCGACCGGCTGTAGATAAGCGAATGAAAGCGGAAGTTCGCATCAAGGAACTTGTCCGCCTCACCGATGGGCCATGCCTTATCCATAATCGCTGTCAGCTTGCGCAATGCGGCGAAATCGGCGGCCTTCAGATGCGGGGTTGCCGCCTCTGTCGCTCCGCCCTCCAACACCGCGCGGATCTGAAACAGGTTCGCAGCCTGAAGCCGCGCCAGATCCGGCACCCGATAGGCGCGTTTGGCAGCCCCGCTAAGGGCCTTTTCCGATGCCAGCTGTTTCAAGGCCTCGCGCACCGGCATCGCGCTCATCCCATGTTCCATCGCCAAAGTCCGGATCGAGATCGTGTCACCGGGAAGCAGCTTGCCAACGATCAGACGCGCGCGGATGTCTTCGTAAACCCGAACACTCAGGTTCTGCGGGGGCGCCGCCGTTGTTCGTTGATCATCCATGACATCTTCAGTCCTTGCTTATCCATGGGCTAACGCAATTTGCGAGACTTGGCTAGTTTTAGCACCTGCCAATAACGCCAAAGCGCAGTTTCGCGACAAAACCGTTGATTCTTGACGCGTTCTGTGATCACAGTTTGGTCAAGTAATCGGGTGCGTGAGTGCTCGGAGTCGATACAACATAGTGGAGGAAGCGCATGTCAGACGATAAGTTCAACGCCTACCTGTTACAGCAATATATCAAGAACCGGATCTCTCGCCGACAGTTCATGGGGACATTGGCCGCGGCGGGGGCTTCTGCCACGCTGATCAATGGGTTGACCGCACAAAGGGCACGCGCCGCCACCCCAAAAACCGGGGGCAAGCTGACAATCGGCGCGGAAGCTGCGCAGGCGCAAGACAGCCTGGATCCAACAAAGTATTACAGCACCTCGAACATCCAGATGGGCTATGCGGTGCATGACAACCTGGTCAATCGCGGCCCCGATCTGCAACCGATTCCCTGGCTTGCGACATCTTGGGAACCGAATGCAGATGCCTCCTCTTGGGTGTTTGATCTGCGCCAGGGCGTCACCTTCCATGATGGTTCGGACTTTGGCGCGGATGATGTGATCTACTCTATGGGCCGGCATTTCAGCGAAAACACCGAATCCCCAGCCAAGGCCTATATGAGCCAGATCACCAGCATGGAAAAGCTGTCAGAGCATCAGGTGCGCTTCAACCTTGCGGCCCCCAATGCCGATTTCCCGATGATCTTGTCGGATACACGCGTCCATGTCACCAAGAACGGGCTTGAAGATTTCACCGGAACACCGCCCGGCATCGGGCCCTTCAAGGTTGTCGAATTCACGCCCGGCAGCCGTTATGTATTTGCGCGTAACGAAAACTACTGGGGCGAAGACGGCCCCTATGTCGATGAGCTGGAGTTCATCGGGATCGGCGACAATACCGCGCGGATCAATGCGCTGATCGCAGGCGATATCAACGTGCTGCTTCAGCTTGATCAAAAAGCGACACGGCTGATTGAAAACAGTGGCGTCTCTTACGTTCTCGACGCGCCCAGTGGTGCCTTCCTTAACCTTGCGATGATGATGGACCGCGAGCCGACGAACAACGCCGATTTCCGCTTGGCGATGAAATATGCGATTGATCGTGAAGGCATCCGTGACAACGTCCTTAAAGGGCTTGGCATGGTTGGCAATGACCATCCGATTGCGCCGATTGATCCCTATTACAACGCCGATATCCCGCAGCGCGTCTATGATCCCGAGAAGGCGCGGTTCCATATCAAGAAGGCCGGGCTTGAAGGTGTCTCAATCGACATCTACGGCTCTGACGTGGCGGGAACCGGGGCGCTGGCCTCGGCCCAGCATGTCCAGCAAAGCGCGGCGGCGGCGGGGATCAACCTGAACGTCATCAACCCGCCGGCAGACAGCTTCTGGTCTGCGGTCTGGATTCAAAAGCCGATCATCACCTCGGGCTGGGATCCGCGCCCGGTGCCTGATCTGATCTTTGGTATCGCCTTCGCCAGCGCGTCGGACTGGAATGAGACGAAGTGGCAAAGTGAGGGGTTCGACAAGCTGATGGTCGAAGCCCGCTCTGTCACCGATTTCGCCAAGCGCAAGGAAATGTATGGTGAAATGCAGCGGATGCTGCACGAAGACGGTGGCCACGTGACACTGGGCTTCCGCAATTTCGTGGATGCGGCGCGCAATGAAGTGCAAGGCATCACACCACATGGCTCTGGCCCGTTGGGCTTCTATCAGGCCCAGCGCACGGCTTGGATCGACGGCTGATGGTATAGCCAAAACTCCAAGGGACAGGCCGCCGATTTGGCGGCCTGTTCTTTCTTTGATTGTGAAGTGACAGCAATGCGCCAAGGCCGACGCTTCCGGACCGAAGTCAAGGCCCGGCCGACCCCGATCCGGCACCCGCGCCGTATGGTCCTGAACAGTATTGATGACAAAGGCGCCGCTGCCATCCACGCTGGCGTCAAACGCATCTTGTGGGACACGGGCATGCAAGTCGCCGACCCCGAGGCCCGCGCCCTGTTGATCGGCGCTGGTTGCCGCGATCTGGACGGGCGTCTGCACTATCCCCCTGATCTGCTTGACAAAACGATAGAAACAATCCCGCGCCGGATCACGTTTTTCAACCAGGACGGCGATCGGGTGTTTGCCACTGACGACGCAATCCCGCGCTTTGGTACGGCGGTGAATTGTGTGCAGGTGCTTGACCGCCATAGCGGCGCATACCGCCCCTGCCTGTTGTCCGACATCGGCGATCATGGCCGTTTGCAAGAAGGGCTGCGCCATATCGATATCGCCGCATCGCTTGGCTATCCGTCGGACGTGCCGCCCGAAGAAGAAAGCCTTTTGTCCGCGCGCGCGCTTTTGGACACAACGCGCAAGCCGATCTTCTTTACCGGCCATGATGAACATATTGTCAAAAAGATCTGGAACGAAATGGGGCGCCGTGTCGGCGGCATGGGTAACCTTGCGGCCAGGCCTGTCGGGCTGGATCTTGTCGGGCCATTGTCACCGCTGAAGCTTTCGGGCGAAACCTGCCAGCGTCTGATCATGGCGGCGCGGCTGATGCTGCCGGTGGTGTGTTACCCGGCGATCTTTCCCGGAATGGCCTGTCCGTTGACGCTTGCGGGTGCCATTGCCCAGGCC
>JBATTI010000422.1:0-3507 GCA_049670445.1 Albidovulum sp.
AAATATGTCGAGGGCATCAACGGCCCCGCCAACGAAGGCCGCCTTTGCGTCAAGGGACGCTTTGGCTTTGACTATATCCACCACCCCCACCGCCTGACCAAACCCTTGATCCGGCGTGAAGATGCCCCCGCCAAGGGCCTGAACGTTGATCCGAGCAACTGGTCAGAGTTTTTCCGTGAAGCCACCTGGGATGAGGCACTTGATGCGGCAACAAACGGCTGGAAAGCACTTACCGCTGAAACCGGCGGCAAAGCTGTTGCTGGCTTTGGTTCGGCCAAATGCACCAATGAAGAAGCCTATCTTTTCCAAAAGCTGATCCGCCAGAGCTTTGGCCATAACAACGTCGATCACTGTACCCGGCTTTGCCATGCCTCATCGGTGGCGGCACTTCTGGAAAACGTCGGATCGGGCGCTGTGACCGCGACCTTCAATGAAATTGAGAATGCCGATGTGGCCATCGTCATCGGCGCCAATCCGGTTGAAAACCACCCGGTCGCCGCGACCTATTTCAAACAGTTCACCAAACGCGGTGGCAAGCTGATCGTGATGGATCCGCGCGGCGTTGGTCTGCGCCGCTTTGCGACCCATATGCTGCAATTCCGACCCGGTGCCGACGTGTCGATGCTGAACGCAATCATGCATGTCATCGTCGAGGAAGAGCTTTACGATCGTCAGTACATCGCCGCCTATACCGAGAATTGGGAAGCGGAAAAGGCCCATCTTGCCAACTTCTCACCCGAAAAGATGGAAGGTATCTGCGGTATTCCGGCCCAGACATTGCGTGAAGTTGCCCGCGTGTTTGCCACGGCGAAATCGGCAATGATCTTCTGGGGTATGGGCATTTCGCAGCATATCCACGGCACCGATAATTCGCGTTGCCTGATCTCACTTGCGCTGATGTGTGGTCAGGTTGGGCGCCCCGGCGCTGGCTTGCATCCGCTGCGCGGCCAAAACAACGTGCAAGGCGCCTCGGACGCGGGGCTTATCCCGATGTTCTTGCCCGACTATCAGACCGTGACCGACGATAAGATCCGCGGGCATTTCTCGGATATCTGGGGCACTGGCGACTTTTCCGCAGAAAAGGGCCTGACGGTGACCGAGATCCTTGATGCGGTGCATGAAGGCACGGTCAAAGGCATGTATATCCTTGGTGAAAACCCCGCGATGTCGGACCCGGACCTTAACCATGCCCGCGAAGCCTTGGCCTCGCTCAAGCATCTTGTGGTTCAGGACATTTTCTTGACCGAAACCGCCAACTATGCCGATGTGATCCTACCCGCCGCCGCCTTCTATGAAAAGAACGGCACGGTCACCAACACCAACCGTCAGGTCCAGATCGGCCGGGCCGCCGCCACGCCTCCCGGCGAGGCGCGCGAAGATTGGTGGATCACCACGGAACTGGCCAGCAGGCTGGGGCTGGACTGGGGCTATACCCATCCGTCGCAAGTATTTGCTGAAATGAAAAAGGGCATGAAGTCGCTCGACAATATCACCTGGGACCGGCTTGAGGCCGAGGGTGCTGTCACCTACCCAAGCCTGTCACCGGAAGATCCGGGCCAGCACATCGTCTTTGGTGACGGCTTCCCCCGCGCAGGTGGGCGCGCCAAGTTCACCCCCGCCAATGTGATTGCCCCCGCCGAGGTGCCCGATGCCGATTATCCGATGATCATGACCACCGGGCGGCAGTTGGAACACTGGCACACGGGGTCGATGACCCGGCGTTCCAAAGTACTGGATGCGGTTGAACCAGAGGCTAACTGTTCGCTCAACCCCAAAACATTGCGCAAACTTGGTGTCGAACCGGGTGGGCGTGTGCGGCTTGAAACCCGCCGGGGCGAGATTGTCATTATGGCCCGCGCTGACCGGGCCGTGGCAGAGGATATGGTCTTCGTGCCCTTCGCCTATGTTGAAGCGGCAGCCAACGTGCTGACAAACCCCGCACTTGACCCTTACGGGAAGATCCCCGAGTTCAAATTTGCAGCGGTTCGGGTAACCGCTGCCTGATCACCGCCTGGATACCAATTGACTGGGGGCGCGGGAAACCGTCGCCCCCAATTTGTTTGCAGTAGGTCACTATCGCGACGTTTGGCCCCCGGTATTGCGTTTGATCTCATATTGGCATGGTGATAGCCTGATAACGGTCAGGCAAAGGCGGGTACGATTTCGATTATGACAAGTAGAGGTCTGCGCAAATTTGCCTTTCAGTTGCACCGATTTGTCGGCCTAAATCTGTGCATTTTGTTCATGATCAGCTTTGTGACCGGAACGCTTTTGCTGTTCTCGGCCGAACTGATCTTGATAGGTCGACCCGATCTGTGGATCGCACGGACAACCCCAGTTGCCAACGCCTCTTTCGGACAAAACTACGACAGCATCAAAGCGGCTGTTCCTGGTGTAAAGATCGCCTACATGCTGCGCGCCCCGCGTCCGTGGTTCGGCGATACCACCTATGCCGGAGACAGCAACAACCAGTCAATCACCGTCTGGACCGACCCCAAGGATGCCCGGTTCTTGGGCGTAAGTGGCGGCAATTCGAAGTTGCGCGACACCATTCGCGGGCTGCATGTTGATTACCTGGTGCCGCTCAAGGCCGCCAAGCTGGGGGTTGGGGCGCTGTCAATCGTGCTGCTGACGATGGTAATCAGCGGCCTGATTTCCTATCGCCGGTTCTGGAAAGGACTGTTACGAAAACCCGACAGCGGCGCCGAGGTTCGTCAGAAAATGGGTGCCTGGCACCGCCTTTTCGCGGCCTGGGTCTGGCCATTTTTGCTGGTAGTAAGCCTGACCGGGATGATCTTTTTGGCCAATGACGCCGGGATCGAACCAGCCCATCCCGCAGCACAGCCCGTGGCCCCGCGCGACTGGTCGCTTGCGCCCGATTTTGACGGCACAGCACTTGACGCCATCATCCAAGCGGCACAAGCAGCTAAACCCGGCCTTATCGCCACGCAGGTCGCGCTGCCAACCGCCCAAAACCAGCCCGTCAGTATTTCGGGTTATCTGGAACAGACCGGTGCGATGTTCGGCAAGGCAACCGTGTCTATTGACCCATTGGATCTGCACGTGGTCGAAATTTCCGACACGGCCAATGCCAACATTATGGGCAAGATCTATCCGGTTGCGGAAGACCTTCACTACGGCCACTGGGCGGGATTTACCTCAACGTTGATCTGGACGGTATTTGGTAGTCTGGCGATCATGCTTGCCGTTGCAGGGGCGCGGCTTTCGGTGGCGCGCTTGCGGGCCGAAGCCCGTACCGCGATGCCCGAAAAGTCCGGCCACAGTGCTTTTCGCGTATTTTTTGATGGGTTGGGCATGGTGAAATTTGGCTCTGCACTTTTGTTTTTGGGAATGGCCGCCGCCATTGTCAGATTCGTGTTGAAGTAACGCCAGACATCTTTGCGATTCACGGCGCTGGCGGAAGAGCCCATCAGACGGGCCGTGCCCCTACGCTGGCATAGGTGACCTTTGCATTGGTCGCGACCCTGCGTCTTGCGATGTCTCAGG
>JBATTI010000423.1:0-7352 GCA_049670445.1 Albidovulum sp.
TTGCCATTGGTGATGCGCGGGAAAATCGAGCGGTCCGCGACCCGCAGCCCCTCCACCCCGATCACCCTGCATTCGGGGTCAACCACCGCCATCGGATCATCGTGCCGCCCCATCTTTGCGGTGCCACATGGATGATAGGCGCTTTCCGCGTGATCGCGGATGAAGCCGTCGATGTCGCCGCTCGATTCAACCGCCACTCCGGGCTGAATCTCATGCTTGACATAGGGCTTGAAGGCCTCTTGCGCGAAAACCTCGCGCGTCAGGCGCACGCATTTGCGGAAATCGGCCCAGTCATCGGGATGGGACATATAGTTGAAGTTGATCTTCGGCGCGTCATTGGGGTCGGCAGAGCGTAAGGTGACCGCCCCGCGCGATTTTGACCGCATCGGCCCGGTATGGGCCTGAAACCCGTGGCCTTCGGCGGCGACCTTGCCATCATAGCGCACCGCAATCGGCAAGAAGTGATACTGGATATCGGGATAATCCACCCCCTTGTCCGACCGGATAAAGGCACAGCTTTCAAACTGGTTGGAGGCCCCAAGCCCCTTGCCGGTAAACAGCCACTGCGCCCCGATCATCGCCTTGCCCCAAAGGTTCCAGTATTTGTAAAGCGTGATCGGCTGGCGGCTGGCAAACTGCATATAAATCTCTAGGTGATCTTGCAGATTGGCACCAACGCCGGGGCGGTCGGCAACCACGTCAATGCCGTGTTCCGCCAGATGTGCACCTTTGCCAATGCCCGACAACATCAAAAGCTTCGGTGTGTTGATCGAAGAGGCGGCCAAGATCACCTCGACCCGTGCCGTGATGTTTTCAATCTTGCCGCCACGCTCAACCTCTACCGCGCGGGCACGGCCGTATTTGATCACCACACGCCGGGCAAAGGCGCGGACCAACGTGCAGTTTTCGCGTTTGAGCGCGGGTTTGAGATAGGCATTTGCCGCCGACCAGCGCTGCCCTTTATGGATGGTGGCTTCCATCGCGCCAAAGCCTTCCTGCTTTTGGCCGTTGTAATCGCCGGTCACCTCATAGCCTGCCTGCTTGCCCGCCTCGACGAATGCATGAAACAAGGGGTTTGTGCGCGGCCCCCGGCTTACATGCAAAGGCCCCGAATGGCCGCGAAATTCATCCTCATCGCCACCATGCCAGGTTTCCATGCGTTTGAAATAGGGCAGCACATCGGCATAGGACCAGCCCTGCGCACCTTGCTCAGACCAATGGTCGAAATCCTTGGAATGCCCGCGCACGAACACCATGCCATTGATCGAGGATGACCCGCCGATCACCTTGCCGCGCGGTGTGGCCAGACGCCGTCCGCCCAGATGCGCCTCGGGTTCAGACTGGTAGCCCCAGTCATACATCGACATATTCATCGGATAAGACAAGGCGGCCGGCATCTGAATGAACGGCCCCCGGTCAGACCCGCCATGTTCAATGATGATCACATCCTTGCCCGCTTCGGCCAACCTGTAGGCAATTGCACAGCCCGCCGAGCCTGCCCCAACGATTACATAATCCGCTTCCATCTTATTCTGCCTCATCCCTCTTGGGCCCAAAACCGGCCATAAAATCGCCAAGTGCAATATTGCCGCCACTGGCCACAATCAGCACCGCTTTGCCCGCCACCGGCAACGCCCCTGAAAGCAAGGCGGCAAGCGCCACAGCCCCCGAAGGCTCCAACACCAGTTTCAATTGCTCAAAGCCCGCAGCCATCGCCTTGGTCACCATGCGGTCTGGCACGGTTATCGCCTTTACACCCGCGAAACGGGCGGCTTCAAAAGGCGCCGCCCCCGGCCGGGTCGCTTGCAAGGCGTCGCAGATCGTGGTGCTTTGCCCATCCACCCGCGTAAGCGCACCCCTGGCAAGCGAACGCCCCATGCCGTCGAAGCCCTCAGGCTCCACCCCGATCACTTCAACCTCGGGCCGGGCATAGTGAAAGGCCAGCGCCAACCCGCCCAAAAGCCCACCACCCCCGACCGGACAGGCGACCAGATCAACGGTTTCGCGAACTGCGTCGAGCTGTTCCAAAGCCTCCAGCCCCGCCCCCGCCTGCCCGGCCACGATCATCGGGTCGTCGAACGGGTGCAACAGCACCAGCCCCTCAGCCTCGGCCATGCTTTGCGCCAGCGCCGAGGCAACCTCTTCGCGCGGGCGATTGCCATGATCAGACAGCACCACTTTCGCGCCAAAACCTTCGGTGGCGCGCCGTTTCAGTGCGGGCGCATCCATCGGCATGACGATGGTTACGGGCACGGCTTGCGCGCGCCCGGCGGCTGCCAGACCTTGGGCGAAATTCCCGGATGAATAGGCAATCACCCCGCGCTTGCGCTCTGCCGGCGACAAACACGCCAGCCGCCATGCCGCCCCGCGAATTTTGAACGACCCCGCCCATTGCAGATTTTCGGCCTTCACAAACACCGCCCGCGCCCCGCTGGCCCGCTCCAAAGATTCGGCGCGCAACAAGGGCGTGCGCTGGGTGGCCTTGCGCGTCAACGCATAGGCCCGCGCGATATCGGCAAAACTCGGGATCATTGCCGCACGTGAAGTTTGAGGGTCAGATAGTTCAGAACGGTTTCCACCGATCCCGCGCAATCGGGGGGACCCTGCTTAAGTGCTTCGCGGATATAGACCCCATCAATCATCGCCCCCAGACCCCGGGCAATCTGTGGGGCATCATCGCCGACCAACGGGCGAAGGTTATGGCAAAGGTTCGAATGAAGCCGCGACTGATAGATGCGCAGCAGCCGCTTGGCCTCAGGTACGGTTTGCGCCAGAACATAAAAATTCAGCCAGGCCCCCACCACTTCACGGCGAAAATTGACGGCGGAAAAGCTGGCGCAGGTGATTGCCCTGACCCGTTCTTCAGGGCCAGATGCCATCGCCATGGCACCGCGCACTTCGGCGCCATAAAGGCCCAGGACATGTCGCATCGCGGCCAGGAACATCTGCTCCTTCGACCCGAAGTAATGATGCGCAAGCGCCGAGGACATGCCAGCGCGCTTGGCGATCTGGCTGACCGTCACGTCAAGCGAACCCACCCGCCCGATCTCAACAACCGCGGCCTTCACCAGTGCCTCGCGGCGAATCGGTTCCATCCCCAGTTTGGGCATATCATCCCCTGCCTTAAAGATCGTCTTGCCCCAAAGGGCATTTATTGATCCATCAATCAAGAATAAATTCAGGTGACGTCTTTGCCAAGCTTACTTTTTTCACTTCGGGGCAATGGGCCACGAATTTTCTGCGAAAATTCACCCAATTTTTCGCAGAAAAATTGCCCCTTCCTGGGCCACAACCATCCTGTCAGCCCAGCGCCAACCCCAGCGCCAACACCCACATCGTCGTCCCCACCACCGCATCCAAAACCCGCCACGCGGACGGGCGGGCGAAGACCGGAGTCAACGCCTTGGCCCCGTAGCCCAACGCGAAGAAAAACACGAATGAGGCCACCATGGCCCCTCCGGCAAAGGCTGGCTCATGGCCCGGATATTGGGCGGATACGGATCCCAGCAATACCACCGTATCCAGCCAGACATGCGGATTGGCCCATGTCAAAGCAACAAGATAGGCCAGCACCTTGCCCAAAGGCTCGCCCCGGCCACCGGCCACCGACATCGCCTCTCCGCCACGCCAGGCCGCGCGAAAGGCCCGCGCGCCGTACCACAGCAAAAACCCGCACCCCAGCCACCGCAAAACCGGCCCCAACCAGGGTACCGCAAGTGAGGCCGCCGCGAACCCTGACACGCCGATTGCAATCAGCGCCGCATCAGACACCGCACAAAACAGGCAGACCGCAAAGACATGTTCGCGTCGCAGACCTTGACGAAGGACAAAGGCGTTTTGGGCACCGATAGCCAAAATCAGACCAAGGCCAAGCCAGAAGCCTGCGAAGGCCGCCGTTTGCATCAACGCCTGCCTGAAAGATCGGCTAACACGCGCATGGCCTCGGCGCGGCGCGGCCATTGCACGAAGACATGGTCGTGAAAATAGCCCGCGATCACATTCGCACTGATGCCCGCCTTGCCCAAGGCCGCACTGATCGCCGCAGTCAGGCCGACCGCCTCAAGATCAGAATGCACGCTCAGGCTGATGCGCGCCCAGCCACCAGTGAATGCGATATCCGCAGCTGCCAGATCACCTGCAGGTGCAATCACTGTCTGCCCCTCGGCCTCGGCGACTGTTGCGAAAGGCGCGAAACCCGGCGGCAACGCCTGCCCATCCGCCAGCACCGCAAAACCATATTCCGCATCGAAAAGCTTTGGCCGCATCGACTGCAAAAGCACGCCGAGGTCGGACTGTGCCACCGTTGCCATTGCCCCTGTCCTTTCCTAACCGGCGCCTGCCCGCCGTCTTACCGGCGCATGCAGGGGTCAAAGCTGTGCGGCGACGTCCTCAGGAATATCAAAATTTGCCGTGACGTTTTGCACATCGTCGTCTTCTTCCAGCGTATCAATCAGCTTCATCAGCTTTTGCGCAGTTTCCAGATCAACTTCCGTGCGGTTTTGCGGCTTCCAGATCAGCTTGGCCTCTTCGGATTCGCCCAAGGCCTTTTCCAAGGCATCCGAAACCTCCGACAACATGTCGGCGGCGCAATAGATCCAATGGCCATCCTCATCGGATTCCACATCCTCCGCCCCCGCCTCGATCGCCGCCATCATCACCGTATCGGCGTCACCGGCAGCGGGAAGATAGGCCACCTCCCCCACCCGGTCGAACATGAAGCTGACCGAGCCTGTCGTGCCCAGATTGCCGCCATGTTTGGTGAAATAGCTGCGCACATTAGAGGCCGTGCGATTAAGGTTATCGGTCATCGTCTCGACGATCACCGCAATCCCGTTCGGGCCGTAACCTTCATAACGGATTTCGGTATAATCATCGGCGTCGCCTGCCATGGATTTCTTGATCGCACGATCAATCACGTCCTTGGGGCAAGACACCGCCTTTGCCGCTTTCACCGCCAGCCGCAGCCGCGGGTTTTTTTCAGGATCCGGATCGCCCATCTTGGCGGCCACCGTGATCTCTTTTGCCAGCTTCGAAAACAGCTTCGAGCGCAGCTTGTCCTGCCGCCCCTTGCGATGCTGAATATTGGCCCATTTTGAATGGCCTGCCATGGCTTGCGTCCCTCAGTATTTTAGCGTCGCGCCTCTATATGTCAGGGCAAGGCCGCACTGCAACCCTGTCACCCGCTTGCACTTCACGCGCTCACGGGTTTCACTGAAGCAAAAGCCCCGGAGCACCGCATGTCCCAAGACCAGATCATCTTGTTCACCCTATTCGGTGCGGTCTTTGTTCTTTTGATATGGGGGCGCTGGCGCTATGATCTTGTCGCCTTCGCAGCCCTGATGGCGGGCGTGCTGACCAATGTTGTGCCCACCAAGGATGCATTCGACGGATTTGGCCATCCGGCAACGCTGGTGGTGGCACTGGTGCTGATTGTCTCGGCGGGGCTCACGCGTTCGGGGGCTGTGTTCTTGATCACCCGCACCCTGGTCAATGCAGGCCGCAGCCTTGGTGGCCATATCGCGCTGATGGGGGCTGTGGGCGGGGTGCTTTCGGCCTTCATGAACAACGTGGCAGCCCTGGCCCTGTTGATGCCCGTCGATATCCAGACCGCCCGCAAGGCCGGGCGCGCACCGGGGCTCAGCCTTATGCCCCTGTCTTTTGCGACGATCCTTGGCGGTATGGCCACATTGATCGGCACGCCCCCCAATATCATCATCGCCACCTTCCGCGAAGACGCAATTGGTGCGCCCTTCGCGATGTTCGATTTCGCCCCCGTCGGCGTCACCGTCGCCCTTGCGGGGCTGGTGTTCGTGGCCCTGATCGGCTGGCGGCTGATCCCCCAGCAGGCCGATGCCGCCTCTGCGGGCGGTGCCATGCCCGACATCGGCAACTATATCGCCGAACTGACCCTGCCCGAAGGCTCCCCCCATATAGGCACAACCGTCGAAGGCCTTTACGAGGCGGGCGACAAGGCCGGTGTCGCGATTCTGGGACTTGTGCGCGACGGCAAACGCCGGTTTGGGGCCGCGCATGATGTGGCGCTCAAGGCCGGTGACGCGCTGGTGCTGGAATCCCCGCCCGAAGCGCTGGACGAATTTCGCAGCGCCCTTGCCCTCGATTTCGCCGATCCCAAGCGGCAAGAGGCGCTGAAGGCTGACAGCAACGGGCTGACGGTGATCGAGGTTGTGGTGACCGAAGGCGCGCGCATCGAGGGCAAATCAGCGCAGGCCATCGGCCTGAGCTGGCGCCAGCGCACCGTGCTTTTGGGCATTTCGCGGCGCGGCAAGCGCATCCGTGGCCGGGTGCGCCAGGAATCCATCAAGGCGGGCGATATCCTGTTGCTGCTGGCGCAGTCCGAATCCGCCAATGATGTGGTCGAATGGCTGGGCTGCCTGCCCTTGGCCAACCGCGGGCTTGCGGTCACCGAAAACACCAAGACCTGGGTCGCCATCGGGCTTTTCGCAGGCGCGGTTCTGGCGGCCAGCACAGGGCTTGTCTATCTGCCCATCGCCCTTGGTTGCGTGGTCGTGGCCTATGTGCTCGCCAAGATCTTGGCCGTGTCCGAGATCTATACCCATGTCGAATGGCCGGTGATTGTCCTGTTGGGCTCGATGATCCCCTTGGGCAGCGCGCTGGAAGGCTCTGGCGGCACCGAACTTGTCGCCAATTGGCTGATCGGACTGACAGCGGGCCAACCCGCTTGGGTGGCCTTGACGCTGTTGATGGTGGTGACGATGTCGCTTTCGGATGTCTTGAACAATACCGCCACCGCGATTGTTGCGGCCCCGGTGGCGGTCAGCATGGCCAATGCGCTTGATGTCTCGCCCGATCCGTTCTTGATGGCCGTGGCGGTTGCGGCATCCTGTGCATTCCTGACCCCCATCGGGCATAAGAACAACACGCTGATCCTTGGCCCCGGCGGCTACCGCTTTGGCGATTACTGGCGCATGGGCCTGCCGTTGGAAATACTTGTCATCGCGGTATCGGTGCCGATGATCCTGCTGGTCTGGGCGTTTTGAACGCCCAGCTAAGACGCCCCAGCTACAATGGCCACAGATACGGGATCAGCAAACACGCCACAATCGCTGTGACAATATCAAGCGGTATCCCCAGCCGCATGTAGTCGGTAAAGCGGTACCCGCCCGGCCCGTAGACCATCATATGGGTCTGATAGCCAATCGGGGTTGCAAAGGCGACCGAGGCTGAAAACATCACCGCCACCGCAAAGGGGCGCGGATCATAGCCCAAAGACACCCCTAGCTGGATCGCAATCGGCGTCAAGATAACCGCCACGGCGTTGTTCGACAGGGTTTCGGTCAGCGCCAGCCCCATCAAATAGACCGCCGCAATAA
>JBATTI010000424.1:0-15172 GCA_049670445.1 Albidovulum sp.
AGAAGAGCCTGCATCATATTCCTTCGGCTCATCCCCGCGCGCCTCCCATGCGGCGATGATCGGATCGGTCCAGGCCCAGGCGGCCTCGACCTCGTCCCCGCGCATGAACAGCGTCTGGTTGCCGCGAATGACGTCCATGATAAGACGCTCATAAGCATCGGGAATATCTGCACCTTCTTCGCCCAACGCTTCGGCAAACGACATATCAAGCGGCACTTCCGTCAAGCGCATGCCCCCCGGCCCCGGTTCCTTGATCATCACCGAAAGGGTCATGCCTTCATTCGGCTGCAATCTGATCGCCAGCACGTTTTCGCGCCACCCCTCTTCATCGCCGAAAATCGAATGCGGCACTTCCTTGAACACCACCGCAATCTCGGAGGTTCTTGCGCGCAGCTTCTTGCCGGTGCGCAAATAGAACGGGGTGCCCTTCCAGCGCCAATTGGCAACATTCACCTTCAGCGCCACATAGCTTTCCGTCGTCGAGGCCGGGTTTTCGGCGTCAAGCGCATAGCTTGGCTGTTGGTTTGTCGAACGATACTGGCCGCGCACGATATCCTCGGGGCCAACCGGTTCAAGCGCATGAATGACCTTAAGCTTTTCATCGCGCACAGCATCCGGATCGAAGCGGTAGGGTGCCTCCATCGCGATCAGGCACAAAAGCTGCATCATATGGTTTTGCACCATATCCCGCATGGCACCGGATTTATCGTAATAGGCGCCACGCCCGCCAACACCGACCGTCTCGGCCACGGTGATCTGCACGTGATCGACATGGCGGGCATTCCACAAAGGTTCAAACAAGATATTGGCAAAGCGCACCGCCATCAGGTTTTGCACCGTCTCTTTGCCCAAATAATGGTCAATCCGGTAAATCTGACTTTCCGCGAAATGCGCCGCCAAAGTCGCGTTCAGCACACATGCCGAGGCAAGATCGCGCCCAAAGGGTTTTTCAACCACGATGCGGCTTTCGCTTTTGGCGATCCTGTGACGGTGGAGCCTTTCGGCAATAGCGCCAAAAAGCGATGGGCCGACCGAGAAGTAAAAGGCCTGCACAACATCTTTGCGGATCGTCTTGGCAAGTTCGGGCCAGCCGCTTTCGCCAAGCGCGTCGATCGCCACATAGCTTAGATGTTGCAAGAACTGCGCAAGCGAATCGTCGCCGCGTTTGGCCACATCAACAAATTCAACGATCTCCGCACTGGCCAGATCGCGAAAACCTGCATCATCAAGTTCGCCGCGCGCAGCCCCAATGATGCGCGCATCATCGGGGATCTGACCTGCAACAAAACGCCGATAAAGACCGGGTATGATCTTGCGGCGCGCCAGATCGCCCGTGGCACCAAAAATCACAAGATCGAAGGGTTCAACCGGAATGACGCGCGAAACCATGAGTATCCTCGTGTTGATCATCGCGCCGTTAGCGCTAACGGTCAGGTATCTACCGCCTTCGTCCGCACAAGTCTAGCATCTGAAAGAATGCCGCGCCAACACCCCTGAATTGTCCTAAGGCGTTTATTCGCCACAATGTGTTAAACCGCCTCAAGCACCAAGGCCACCCCCTGCCCCACCCCGACGCATAAGGTGACAAGTGCGCGCGCGCCGCCACCCTCTTGCAAACGCCGCGCCGCCGTTCCCGCAATACGCGCACCCGACATGCCAAGCGGATGGCCCATGGCAATGGCCCCGCCCTTGGCGTTGACATGCGCGGCATCATCGGCAAGCCCCCATGCGCGGGTGCAAGCAAGGGCCTGAGCCGCGAAGGCCTCATTCAGCTCGATCACATCGAAATCCGCAGCCCCCGGCCCGCCGCGCGCGGTTATCCTGGCCAAAGCGGCAACCGGCCCGATCCCCATGATCCGGGGCGCAACCCCGGCTGCGGCTGCCGCACCAACACGCGCAATCGGGTGCAGGCCAAAGCGGCGCACCGCCGCACCAGAGGCCAGTATAAGGGCCGCCGCGCCATCATTGATGCCAGAGGCATTGCCCGCCGTCACCGTCCCATCGGCACGAAAGGGCGCGCGCAATGCGCCCAGCTTTTCCAATGTCGTCAGCCGGGGGTGTTCATCCGCAAAGACCGCCTCCGCGCCCGTCACGCCTGGGGTCAGGGTCACGATATCGGCGCTGTGCCATGCCGGATCATAGCGTTCTTGGGACCGTTGGGCGAAAGCATCTTGGTCAGCGCGCGAAAGACCATGTTCGGCGGCCCGATTTTCAGCCGTCTCGGGCATGCTTTCCACGCCGTATTCTGCCGCGATCCGCGCATGGGCAAAGCGCCAGCCGATGGTCGTGTCAAAGATCTCGGCCCCGCGTGGAAAGGCCGTATCGGCCTTGGCCATCACCAAAGGCGCGCGGCTCATGCTTTCGACGCCCCCGGCGATGATCACATCAGCCGCCCCGTCGCGGATCGACCGCGCAGCGGCAATCACCGCATCAAGCCCCGAGGCACATAGCCGGTTGACGGTAAGGGCGGGAACCGATTGCGGCAAACGCGACAGCAAGACCGCCATGCGCGCGACATTGCGGTTGTCCTCGCCCGCTTGATTGGCGCAACCAAAGACCACCTCATCCACCACCAGATCCGGCGCAAGATCCAAAAGGCCATCGATAACCCGCGCCGCCATATCATCAGGGCGACAATGCGCAAGGGTGCCGCCATATCGGCCAATCGGTGTGCGCCGCATGGCGCAGATGAACACCTCTGTCATGCGAAATCCTTCAGGTTGCCCGCAGCAGTATAGCGGCCGCGCAGATGTTCGGGGGCAGCTTTTTCCAACCCTTTCAGCGTTTCTTGCACGACACCCGCACCGTAAAGCCGAAGCGTCTCGAACGGCCCGCGCGGGAAGTTGAGCCCCAGGCGCATGGCCGTATCGACATCCTCGGCGCGGGTGGCACCTTCCGCCACCAGGCTTACCGCTTCATTGACCAACACCGCCTCTATCCGCGCAGCAATGTCACCGGCATCCGCCGGGGCCAACCGGACTAAGTCGGGCCCTACTAAGTCGGGCCCAACGGCGTCAGGATAGATAAAGCCCCTTCCCGATTTGCGCCCCAGATCACCCCGCGCCACCTGCGCCCGCAAGACCTCAAAAACGTGGTAACGCGGATGCCGGTTCATGGCGCGCGAAAGCCCCTCGGTGGCGGCCAGATTGATATCGGCACCGATCAGATCAATCAGCGCGAAGGGCCCAAGCCTGTACCCCGCCGCAAGCATTGCCGCATCAATGTCACACGCACTGCGCCCCGCCTCCAACAGCGCCAGCGCTTCGCCGTAAAAGGGCCGCGCACAGCGATTGACCACAAACCCCGGCCGATCAGCACAAGCGATAACGGTTTTGCCACTGGCTTCGGCCAGGGACCGCGCGGCGGCCAGCAGCTGTGCCGAGCTTCCCGCATGACCGACAAGTTCAACCAGTTTCATCACCGGGGCGGGATTGAAGAAATGCAGCCCCAGCAACCTTTCGGGCCGCATTAGGTTTTGCGCCATTGCGGTGATCGACAAGGCCGATGTGTTGCTGGCCAATATGCAATCCTGCGCCACGATCCCTTCCAGCTTTGCCCAAAGCGCCTGCTTGGCGGGCATATCTTCATGGATTGCCTCGACAACCATGCATGCAGGCGCCAAGGCCGTCAGGCCATCAACGACATGCACCGCGTTCATGGTTGCGTCAAAGGCCTGTGCACTTAACTTGCCGGCGGTCACGCGCGGGCCAAGGCTGGCCTTGATACGCGCAACGGCGCTGTCGCGCGCACTGGGCACCGTATCGGTGGCAAGCACAGCAAAACCCGCCTGAGCGAAGATCTGCGCAATGCCCAGCCCCATCGCCCCCAGGCCGACCACGCCGACCACGCCGATCACGTCACGTTTCGACATCCGGAACCAACCTTGCAAAACCGTCGTCGGTAGCATCCCCCTGCCGGGCCAAAACATCAAGCCATAAGTTTTAAGCTTGAAATATATCGGCGGCGATGGCACGCTAAGCCAAGAGAGCATCACAAAGGAAGACGCATGAAGGTTCTATGCCTCGGCGGTGGCCCCGCAGGTCTTTACTTCGCCATTTCGATGAAACTTCGGGGTCCGGACCATCAGGTGACGGTGCTGGAGCGTAACCGCCCCAATGATACCTTTGGCTGGGGCGTCGTCTTGTCCGATGACGCATTGGCCGGGATGGAGAAAAACGACCCGCAAAGCACCAAGGCAATTCGCGACCAGTTCGCCTATTGGGATGATATCGCGGTGGTGCACAACAATGTGCGCAATGTATCGGGGGGCCATGGTTTTGCCGGGATCGGGCGCAAGGCGATGCTGGTCATCTTGCAAGACCGCGCCCGCGAGCTGGGCGTTGATCTGCGGTTCGAGACGGAGTTCAAATCGCTTGAACAATATCGCCGCGACCATGATCTGGTTGTGGGATGCGACGGGATCAATTCGCTGGTGCGGCGCGAATATGAAACGGTCTTTCGCCCCGATATCGACCTTCGGCGCTGCAAGTTCGTCTGGCTTGGCACCCATCAGAAATTCGATGACGCCTTCACCTTCATCTTCGAGAAGACCAGGCATGGCTGGGTCTGGGCGCATGTCTATCAGTTCGATGCCACAACCGCGACATTCATCGTCGAATGCCTGCCCGAAACCTGGGAGCGCTGGGGCTTTGAGCAGATGAGCAAAGAGGAAACCGTCGAGACCTGCCGCAAGATTTTCGCGGCCCATCTTGGCGGCCATGAGCTGATGTCAAACGCGGCACATCTGCGTGGCTCGGCGGTCTGGATGCAGTTTCCTCGGGTGATTTGCGAAAACTGGTATTTTGAGAATGTGGTGCTGATGGGGGATGCCGCGGCTACCGGGCATTTCTCGATCGGATCGGGGACAAGGCTTGCCTTTGATTCAGCCATCGCCCTTGCCGAATATCTGCACGCCGAACCCGACATCGAAACCGCCTTTGCGCGCTATCAAGATGAACGGCGGCTGGAAGTGTTGCGCCTGCAATCAGCGGCCCGCAATTCGCTGGAATGGTTTGAAGAGGCGGAACGCTATCTCGACATGCCGCCCATGCAATTCGCCTATTCACTGCTGACCCGGTCCCAACGCATTTCCCACGAAAACCTGCGCCTGCGCGATCCTGACTGGCTTGGCGCCGCGGAAGACTGGTTTGCCGAAACCGCAGGCGGGGCGAAGGGCCGCGCGCCGATGTTCGCGCCCTACCGGCTGCGCGAGATGGCGTTGATCAACCGCATCGTCGTATCCCCGATGGCACAGTACAAAGCGGTGGACGGCTGCCCGACTGACTGGCATTTCGTGCATTACGCCGAACGCGCCAAGGGCGGGGCCGGGTTGATCTATACCGAAATGACATGCGTATCCCCGGACGGGCGGATCACGCCGGGTTGCCCCGGTCTTTACGCACCAGAACATGAAACGGCGTGGCACCGGCTCGTCGATTTCGTTCACACCGAAACTGACGCGAAAATCTGCTGCCAGATCGGCCATTCCGGCCGCAAAGGCTCCACCCAGCTTGGGTGGGAAGAAGGGGATGCGCCTTTGGTTTCGGGCAATTGGCCGCTCATATCGGCCTCGGCGGTTGCCTGGTCTGACCGCAACGCAATACCCCGCGCCATGGACCGGCAGGACATGGACCGCGTCACCGCCGAATTCGTTGCCGCAACCCGGATGGCAGAGCGGGCCGGATTTGACATAATCGAACTTCATGCGGCGCATGGCTATCTTATTTCAAGCTTCATATCCCCAATATCAAACATTCGGACAGATTCCTATGGCGGCTCGCTGGAAAACCGCCTGCGCTATCCGTTGGAGGTATTCACCGCAATGCGCGCCGCCTGGCCCAAGGCCAAACCGATGTCGGTGCGCATTTCGGCCAATGACTGGATCGGCGAAGCCGGCGTCACCCCGACCGAGGCCGTGCTGATCGCAAAAGCCTTCGCCAAGGCCGGGGCCGACATTATTGATGTGTCAGCGGGCCAAACCTCGACCGAGGCAGAGCCGGTTTACGGCCGCATGTTCCAGACCCCGTTCTCGGACCGGATCCGCAATGAAACCGGGCTTGCGACCATGGCTGTCGGCAATATCTATGAGCCGGATCATGTGAATTCGATCTTGATGGCGGGGCGTGCAGATCTGGTCTGCATGGCGCGCCCGCATCTGGCCGATCCTTATTGGACCTTGCATGCGGGCCTTGCCCTCGGTGATGCTGAGGTCAGTTGGCCATTGCCCTATCTTGCCGGGCGCGACCAGGCCCGGCGGCTGGCCGAACGCGCACAAGAGGTGATCCGCGCATGAACATGACGGGACATAACGTGTTGATTACCGGTGGCGGCACCGGGGTAGGCGCCGATCTGGCGCGCGGCTTTGCCGAGGCGGGCGCAAAGGTCGTGATTGCCGGACGCCGGGCAGACCGGCTGGAAGCGGTGGCAAAGACCAACCCATCCATCCGGGCCATCACCGCTGATGTGACGGATGAGACGAGCATAAGGGCTTTGTTCGTCAAAAGCGGGCCTTGCGATATCGTCATCGCCAATGCCGGTGCGGCCGACAGCGCCCCCATGGCGCGCACCAGCCTTGCGCAGTGGAACGCCATGCTGGCGGTCAATCTGACCGGGGTATTCCTGACCTTTCGCGAAGGGCTTAACCAGATGTCCGGCTGGGGTCGGCTGATCTCGGTCGCGTCCACGGCGGGCCTTAAGGGCTATGCAAAGATCGCCCCCTATGCCGCCGCAAAACACGGGGTGATCGGCCTGACCCGGTCACTGGCACTTGAAACCGCCCGCAGTGACATCACGGTGAACGCAATCTGCCCGGGGTTTCTGGACACCGAAATGACCGACCACACGATCAAGGTCATCATGGAAAAGACCGGGCGCGATGCCAGTGCCGCGCGCGCAGCGCTTGCGGGGATGAGCCCGCTAAACCGGCTGTTCCAACCGGGCGAGGTTACCGCCGCCGCCCTTTGGCTTTGCGGTGCCGGATCGCAGGGCATCAACGGGCAAGCCATTGCCATCGCCGGAGGGGAAATATGACCGATAGCCTGTCAAAACGGCGGCTGAAGACCTGGTTGCAGCTGCTGCGGGTGACACGCCAAACCGAAGGGGGCTTGCGCGAATACCTGCGCGTCAGCCACGGCACGACGCTGCCGCGTTTTGATGTCATGGCCGCCCTTTACCGCCGCCCCAAGGGGGTGACGATGTCTGAACTGGGGCGGATGCTTTTGGTCTCAAACGGCAATGTGACAACGGTTGTCGATCGGCTGGAGGCAGACGGGCTGGTGCAACGCAGCCAATCAGACACCGACCGCCGCACCGTGTTCGTTGCACTGACCAAAGCCGGGATCGCGCAGTTCGAGATCCTTGCAACAGGCCATGAGGCCGAGGTTCACCGGATGTTCAGCGGCCTTCAAGAGGCTGACTTGCAAGCGCTGAGCGTGGTTTTTGCGAAGCTTGGCCAAAAGGAAACCTCATGACCGGCATGGCGAAACTTTCACCCAAACACTTTTTGTGGGAGATGCACGGCAAGGTCGCCGTGATCCGGCTGAACCGGCCGGACCGCAAGAACCCGCTGACCTTTGAAAGCTACGCCGAGCTGCGCGATACATTCCGCGCCCTGCCCTATGCCGATGATGTCGATGTGGTGGTGATTGCCCCGAACGGCGGTAATTTCTCTTCGGGCGGTGACGTGCATGAGATTATCGGCCCGCTGGTTGATAGGGATATGAAGGGGCTTTTGGCCTTCACCCGGCTGACCGGCGATCTGGTCAAGGCGATGATCGGTTGCACAAAGCCGGTGATTGCGGCGGTGGACGGCATCTGCGTGGGCGCGGGTGCCATCATCGCAATGGCCGCCGATCTGCGCCTGGCCACTCCCTCCGCAAAAACCGCGTTTTTGTTCACCCGCGTCGGGCTTGCCGGTTGCGACATGGGGGCCTGTGCGATGCTTCCGCGCATCATTGGCCAGGGCCGCGCGGCCGAATTGCTATATACCGGGCGGGTCATGACGGCCGAGGAAGGGGCGGCCTGGGGGTTTTGGAATGCGCTGCACGATCAAACCGCATTAGAGGGCGCGGCGATGACGCTGGCCCGCGACTTGGCCAACGGGCCGGTCTTTGCGCATGGGATGACCAAGACCCAGCTTCACCAGGAATGGAACATGGGCCTTGAACAAGCGATCGAGGCGGAAGCACAGGCCCAGGCCATTTGCATGCAGACCCGCGATTTTGCACGCGCCTACAGGGCGTTTGTGGCCAAGCAAAAGCCGGTGTTCGAAGGGAACTGATGTCGGGCGGCCCGCGCCTGGGGCCGCCAATTGAGGAAAGAAAACATGGCAGATGTAAGCTTTCTGAACTGGCCCTTCTTTGAACCGCGCCACCGCGCATTGGCGGCAGGGCTGGAGGCGTGGTGTGCGGCGCATCTGCCGGTTGATCACTCCGATACAGATGCGGCATGCCGGGGGCTGGTCACGCAGCTTGGCGATGGCGGCTGGCTGGCCCATAGCGGCGCGGATGATGGTGAGACCCTTGATCTGCGCAGCCTTTGCGTGATCCGCGAAACCCTGGCGCGCCATGATGGCCTGGCAGATTTCGCCTTTGCCATGCAGGGGCTGGGCATGGGGGCCGTCAGCCTGTTTGGCAGCGCAGAGCAACGCAAATGGCTGCCAAAAACCAGATCAGGTCAGGCCATCGCGGGCTTTGCCCTGACCGAGCCGGGCGCGGGATCTGACGTTGCGAATGCCACAACGACGGCGACGGCCAAGGGCGATGGATATGTGCTAAGCGGTGAGAAAACCTATATCTCAAACGGTGGCATTGCCGATGTTTACGTGGTTTTCGCCCGCAGCGGCGAAGCGCCGGGCGCGCGTGGGCTTTCCGCTTTCTTGCTGCCCGCTGATGCGGCGGGGCTAGAGATTGTCGAACGGATTGACGTCATGGCCCCGCATCCGCTGGCGCATCTGCGTTTCAATGATATCCACCTGCCAGCCTCTGCCAGGATCGGCGGCGGCGGTGATGGCTTCAAGATTGCCATGTCGGTGCTTGATGTGTTTCGCGCAACCGTGGGGGCCGCCGCATTGGGCTTTGCCCGCCGCGCACTGCAGGAGGCTTTGGCGCGGGTGAAAGCGCGCAAAGTGGCGGGCGGCGCCTTGGCGGATTTGCAGATGGTTCAGGGCCACATTGCCGATATGGCGGTCAGGATCGACGCGGCCGCCTTGCTGATCTACCGCGCGGCATGGGTCAAGGACCAAGGTGCCGCGCGCATCACCCAAGAGGCCGCGATGGCCAAACTTTACGCCACCGAAGCCGCGCAACAGGTGATTGACGCGGCCTTGCAGCTTTTCGGCGGCGACGGTGTGCGCAAGGGTTTTGCGGTGGAAAGCCTCTACCGCGAAATCCGCGCATTGCGCATCTATGAAGGGGCCAGCGACGTGCAACGCATCATCATCGCGCGCAATCTGCTCGGATGAGGTATCAGCGCATCATCGCGGTTGAATTCAACCATTGTGACCCGGCGGGCATCGTCTTTTATCCGCGTTATTTTGAGATGACCAATTCGGTGATTGAGAATTTCTTTGCCGAAAGGCTGGGGCATTCTTACGCGCAAATCACCCTGCAAGATCGCAATGGCGTCCCGACGGTGAAGATAGAGGCGGAGTTTTTGCGCCCCTCACGCCTTGGCGACAGGCTGGAATTCACCCTTGATGTGGTCCATCTGGGCGGATCAAGCGTGCGTTTTCGCCTGATCGCCGCCAGCGGTGAAGCGGAGCGGATGCGCGCCGAACTTACGCTGGTTTGGGTCACGCCAGACGGGCGCGCCGGGCCATGGCCGCCCGCATTGCGCGAACGGTTGCTGGCGGAAATATCATAGGAACAGGTGACGAAATGACCCGATCTGCGCATGAATTCTTGCATCCCAAAGGCTGGAAACCCACACCGGGCTATGCTTGCGGAATTGCTGCCGAAGGCCGGATGATCTTTTTGGGCGGTTTGATCGGCTGGAACGCCGATCAGGAGTTTGAGACCGACGATTTTGCCGGCCAGGTAAAGCAGGTTCTGGAAAATGTGGTGGCGGTGCTGGCGACCGGGGGCGCGCGCCCCGAACATATCACCCGGATGACATGGTATATCACCGACAAGCGCGAATATCTGGGCGCTTTGAAGGAAATAGGCGCCGCTTACAAAGCGACCATCGGACGCCATTACCCGGCCATGGCGCTGGTTCAGGTGGTGGCACTGCTGGAAGACCGCGCCAAGGTCGAGATCGAAGTGACGGCAGTGGTGCCGAACCCTGCCGCAAGTAAGGAGGCGCAAGATGCTGGGGCCAACCGGGCATAAAGATACCTTTTGCCGCGATCACCTGCCCGCCGCGGCCGATTGGCCAGAGCTGCGGCTTGACGGGTTCTTATATCCCGAACATCTCAATGCGGCGGTCGAACTGACCGATGGCATGGTCACGAAAGGGTTTGGCGACCACACCGCGCTGATCGGCAACGGGCGCATCCGCAGCTATAAGGAACTGAGTGACTGGTCGAACCGCATCGCCCATGCCTTGGTGGAAGATTACGGCGTAAAGCCCGGAAACCGCGTTCTTATTCGGTCTGCCAATAACCCCGCGATGGTGGCCTGCTGGCTGGGCGCGACCAAGGCCGGTGCCGTGGTTGTCAACACCATGCCGATGCTGCGCGCGGGCGAACTGACCAAGATCGTCGATAAGGCAAAAGTCAGCCATGCGCTTTGCGACACAAGGCTGATGGAAGAGCTGGTCACTTGTGCCAAGGGCTCTGCCTTTCTCAAAACCGTGGTCGGCTTTGACGGCACCGCCAATCATGATGCCGAACTGGACCGTGTTGCCTTGTCAAAATCGGTACGCTTTGAGGCGGTGAAAACCGGGCGCGATGATGTTGCCCTTCTGGGCTTCACCTCTGGCACCACCGGAGAGCCCAAGGCCACGATGCATTTTCACCGCGACATCCTGATCATTGCGGATGGTTATGCACGCGAGGTTCTGGGCGTCGTGCCCGAGGATGTCTTTGTCGGATCGCCGCCCCTGGCCTTCACCTTCGGGCTTGGCGGGCTTGCGGTCTTTCCCTTGCGTTTCGGCGCGACTGCAGCGCTTTTGGAACAAGCCACACCCGCCAATCTGATCGAGATCATCGAAACCCATAAAGCCACCGTTTGTTTCACCGCACCAACGGCTTACCGGGTGATGTTAAAGGCGATGGACGCGGGCGCAGATCTGTCATCGCTGCGCGCCGCCGTCTCGGCCGGTGAAACCCTGCCCGCCCCGGTTTACGAGGAATGGATCACCAAGACCGGCAAGCCGATGCTTGACGGCATCGGTGCCACCGAGATGCTGCATATTTTCCTGTCAAACCGCTTTGACGATCACCGCCCGGCCTGCACCGGGCGTCCGGTGACCGGATATGAGGCGCGCATCATCGATGAGGCCGGCCAGGAAAAACCGCGCGGAGAAGTCGGGCGATTGGCCGTCAAAGGCCCAACCGGTTGCCGCTATCTGGCAGATCCGCGGCAGGCCAATTACACCCTCAACGGCTGGAACATCACCGGTGATGCCTTTTGGCAAGATGAGGATGGCTATTTTCACTTCGCCGCCCGCAATGACGATATGATCGTCAGCGCCGGGTACAATATTGCCGGACCCGAGGTGGAGGCGGCCCTTCTTGCCCATCCGGACGTGCTGGAATGCGCCGTGGTGGGTGCCTCGGATGAAGAGCGCGGGCAGATCGTTGAGGCGCATGTGGTCCTGGCGCCCGGCAAGCCCGCAGATGCAGCGATGGCCCGCGCGCTGCAAGATCATGTGAAAACACAGATCGCGCCCTATAAATACCCACGCCGGGTGATCTTTATCGAGGCTTTGCCCAAGACCCAAACCGGCAAGATCCAGCGCTTCTTGCTGAAATCCTGATCACCATCATGCGCGCGCCCGCGCTCAGGTGCTTGACGCGGGCGGCGGCCTCGCTTACCTCTCGCATCGTCGCGGGTGTAGCTCAATGGTAGAGCAGCAGCTTCCCAAGCTGAATACGAGGGTTCGATTCCCTTCACCCGCTCCACTCCACATCATCACAAACCATCAAGGTTGGAAATTTTGCGGGTGTTCGTATCCTCCGGGGCCTGCCAAACCACGGCTTCAAGATGGCTATCCCTTCCCCGCCGGCACGGATGCCAAAGGGAAGGGTCGCTTGGCGGTTACTGGCCCACCACTTTGATGCGCCCTTCGATGTTGACCTCTACCGCGCCCAGCTTTTCGACATAGGCCATCACGTCATTGGCAACCAGACTGCCGCCCCCCGAATTGGTCACGATACGTCCGCCGCCCAAGGCCGCATAGCCATCGCCGCCGCCAAGGATATAGTCATTGACCGCAACCTTATAAAGCTGATCGGGGTCAAGCTCGGCCCCGCCAACAGTGACCGATGCCACCCGTGATCCGGGCTCGGCGGTGGGATCATAGGTGACCACAAGCCCCGATACTTGCGGAAAGCGCCCGGCCCCGTTTTCGACCTGACTAAAGCCGTTCTCCAGCGCCAAAAGCACCTGCGCACCGGGCAGTTCGGTCAGGACGGTGACATTGCCGAACGGCAGTTCGGTCAGCATGTCGCGGCGGGTAAGCGCGCTGCCGGCGTCATAGGTCCGGTCCGCCCGGATACCGCCGCCGTTCATGATCGCGATATCCGCGCCCGTGGCGGCGCGCATCGCATCTGCGATCAGGTTGCCCATCGTCGCCTCTTCGGCCCGCACCACGTTTCGGCGCGAATCAAGCGGGCCGGTGGTGGTGCCGATCTCGATATTCAGCGTCTCGTCAAGTTGCTGTTGGTAGCTGTCGGCCAAAGCCTGGGTTTCGGGATCGGGGGTTACATTGGCCGTATCAATGAAGCGAAAGGCCGGCACCCATTTGATCGTGCGTTTGCCGTCCTTTTCGCCGACATCAACCATCAGATCGATCGGCGACAGGAACTGCCCGTCAATCGAGGTTTCGACATAGGCCGTCACCCCGTCAAAAGAGGTGGCATAGGAATGATCATCCCCCGACAAAATCACATCAAAGGCATGGCTTTTGATCAGGGCGCGGTCGTTTTCCATATTGGTTTGCACCACCCCCACGACGATATCGGCCCCGTCATCACGCGCCGCCTTGGCCGCAGCAACGGCCATGTCGACCGTGGGCCCGAATTGCAGGCTTCCGGTTGAGGAGACTTCGGGCGAAGTATCTTGTGCCACCGGGATAAGGGCCACTTTCAGCCCGCCCAGCTCTTTCATCATCACGCCGCCCACACCTTCAATCGGGCTGCCATCGGCATTGGTGATATTGATCGCCGCCCATGGGTATTTTGAGGCTTTGACTTTTTCGACGAAGTTTTCCGGGCCAAAGTCAAATTCATGATTGCCCGGCACGGCCAGATCGAACGGTTCCAGATTGGTTAGATCAATCGTGTTTTGCCCCTTGTCGAAGCCTGACAATATGGAAGGTGACAGCATATCGCCGTCAAAGAGGTAAAGCGTGTTGGGGTTGGCCGCACGTTCGGCCTTGGCCACGGCGTTGAGCCTGGCAAAACCGCCCCGCCCGCGCTCTTCAGCGAAATTATAGACGTCGCCAACCCCCAAAAGGGTAAGCTTGACGGTTTCGGCGGCCATTGGCGCTGCGGGCAGCAAGGCGGCAAGTGCCAATGCCGATATCTGATGTCTGGTCTTGGGGAACAATCGGGCCATGGGAAATCCTCCGCTTTCGGTGACTGGGGTGATGCTCTCCTCAATCGGCGGCGCTGTCAAAGTTTTTGGGCCTGCGGGGCGACTTCTTTGGCGAGGCAAAGCCCGGGGGCGGGCCGCCCCGGCCAACCGATCACACCGCAATGGCCATATCGCCTTGATCAAAGAACAACCGTCTGATCCTCAAGGATCTTGCCCCAGGTAAAAATCTCAAACCTCCGGTGATTTGCGTCATAAAACGGATCCGCCAGAATCAACTTCACCACCTCGGCCTTTGTCGCGCCCTCAACCACCCAAAGCGCCCCACAAAAAGCGCTGTCAATGTCTTTCCTCAGACCGCCGCCAATCAGCAACTCGGGATGCGCCCTTGCATAGGCGACATGCGCATCGCGGCGCGACGGATCCGCCCGGATCGCTAGCATTTCGGTATCGTCCGTGAATATCACGACCCATCTGGGCATCTTTTCCCCCTTCCGTTCAATGCCCGCAGCCTAGCGCCTTGATGCGCCTGTCATAGGGCCAGATCCAATCGGCCTTAGCGCCAAAATCACGGATTGCGGATGTTGCCTGCTGATCTTGCGCGTGAAAGACATCGCCAGTTTTTGGGGCATATGCACCGCAAGCCACCACAGGGCCATTGACCGCCGCCGCATCTGGTTGCATGAGGTGGATCATGCTGATCTTGAAAATATTCCGTCGCCCCGAATGGGATGATCTTTGTGCCAAAGGCGAAAGCCTTGGCGCGCCGGTGGACCTTGCCGATGGCTTCATCCATTTCTCCACCCCGGCGCAGGTGGCCGAAACCGCCGCGCGCCATTTTACCCATGAAAGTGATCTGGTGTTGCTGGCTTGCGACGCCGATCTGCTGGGGGCCGCGCTGAAATGGGAAGTGTCGCGCAATGGCGCGCTTTTCCCCCATCTTTACCGTGCCTTGCGGCGCGAAGACGTGGTTTGGGACAAATCCTTGCCGCTGGGTGCCAGCGGCCATATTTTCCCCGAAGGTGTGATGTGACCCTGCTGGAGCGTGTGGCCCTGAGCGCCCTTCACCGGCTGGATCCCGAACGCGCCCATGGGCTGTCGATCCGCGCGCTGGCTTGCGGGGCGGTGCCCCTGCCCGGCCCCGTCACCTCGCCGCGGCTGGCCACAAACCTGTGCGGAATGGATTTGCCCAACCCGGTGGGCCTTGCGGCGGGGTTTGACAAGAACGCCGAAGCCTTTCAGGCACTGGGGCGCGCGGGTTTCGGTTTCATCGAGGTTGGGGCGGCAACCCCGCGCCCACAACCGGGCAATCCCCGCCCAAGGCTTTTCCGCCTTGGAGAAGACCGCGCGGTGATCAACCGTTTTGGCTTCAACAATCACGGAATGGAGGCGATTGCCGGGCGGTTGGCGCGGTCGGGTTGCCGGGTGCCGATCGGGCTGAACCTTGGCGCCAACAAAGACAGCGCCGACCGTGC
>JBATTI010000425.1:0-2059 GCA_049670445.1 Albidovulum sp.
AGCGCCGTCATCGACCGCGCCAATGCGCCAAGGTCCTCGGCTGCAAGTGCGCCGGTGCGGTTGCTGGGCTGCATCGTTATACCTGCCGCGCCAAGCTTGGCGGAAAGGGCGCCGGATTGCAGCGCAAAACAAACACCTTGCGGCAATTCTCGTCCATCTTGCAGAGTTTGCGGCAACAACAGGCCCAGCATCGCGCCTGACCCGTCCAAAACCGCGCCCCCGGCATCACCCGGCAATGTGGTGATGGCCAGACGCGCAAGCTCCGCCTCGCCTTTCAGCCCCCGACCTTCCGCGAAACTGCCAAAGCTCACGACCGGTGCGTCAAGCAGGTCTTCATACGAATACCCCGCCACAGCGACGCCGGCATTGGGGCGCGGCAGGGCGGTCTGAACCTCTGCCACCGCGGGGGGGGCCAAGGGGGTTTGCGGCGTGATGACAGCAAAGCCCAGCGTATCATCTCGCAAGGTCAGATCGGCGGGGTACAGGCCGTCAATCGTCAGTCTTGTGCATTGGTCAAGCACTTCGACTGTCGTCAGGACACTGCCCGATGTATCAATGAAGACGCCACTGCGCGAAATCACCGGGCGGCGGATTTCAAGCCCGGAAACCAGATCTGCGGTTGCTGTTTGTGAGGCAAGCCCAAGGTTTTCATCAAGCGCGGATTTGCCTTGTGGCGCAAAGCTTGCCTTCATCGCGTCCAGCACGCGCGCGGCGCGCGTGGCGTCGCCATTCGGCCAAGACACCACATATCCCTTTACCAGACCGCCCGACATCGTGGCCGAGGCAAGGGCCGAGACACGGTCATTGCTGCCGTTGATGGTGAATGACGCAGCACCAAGGCTGCGTTCACCGATCAGGGGCATGACCTCAAGTGTTTGCAGCCGGTCGTAAAGAGCGACCAATGTCTTGGCACCGCCCTGCCGCGAAATCAGCAAGACCTCATATCCGCTGCCGTCTTTGGATTTGTAGCGCACGAAGGGCGGCTCATATCGATCAAACTCGACCAAACCCAGTGGCAGGTCGATCTGAATTCCGGCCTCATCCTCCAGCACCGGGGTCAGCCCCAGTGCCGCACGCTCGCCCTGCCAGGCCTCTGTCAGCAGCCGTCTTTGCAAGCTGCTTAGAACGCCGGTCGTCTCATAACCGTTTTGGTCTTGCCAGGCTTGCATGGCAGCGCGGGTGCCCGGGCCGAAAGAGCCGTCGATCTTGCCGGGGTAGGTGCCGAAAAACTGCATGGCGCGTTGCAGATCTTCGCGCTCTTCGCGGCCAAGTAGTGCCTCAGCGGCGCGCGCCTCAGCTGGCGTTTCTTCTGCGGGGATCAAATCCAAGGGGGCTGGTTCAGGCTCTGGCGCGGTCAATGTAGCTGCGCTGTCAGAGGTTGCCGTGGCGATATCGCCGATGGTGGCCCCAACCGGCCAGAACTGGCCGGAGAATCTGCTGGTGTCGGTCAGATAGCTGTCTGACGGGATCAGCCGTTCGCTGCGCAATAATAAAAGCTGGCGCTGCGCCTCTTCGGGCGTGAAAGGGCCAAGCGCAATGCCGTACCAGCCCCCCCCAAGGTTGAAGCCGCCGACATTTGGAAAGGCACCGGCATAGGCCTGGGCGCGCTCTTGCGCTTCGCCCAATGTGCCAAAGGCCTCTATCTGTACCCAGCTGTCCTGGGCCTCGGCACCGCGCGCCATAAAGCCACTCGTCACCAGCGCAACCATCCAAATAAATCGTTTCATCTCAAAAATGCCCTCGTTCCCTTCACGCCGCCCCAATAGCTTTACCACAGCAGCGAATCCGGTGGCGAAACTAACAGCCCCGCTGGCGGCGTCACCCCCAAAACCCAATGCTGCGATTGACCGCACCCTTCGTGTTGCCTAATGAGAACGCGCTTCCCTGTTTCAAGGTGTTTTCGCATGTCCGCGACCCATCCACGATCCTTTCAAGAGATTATTTTGCGCCTGCAGGCCTATTGGGCCAAGCACGGCTGCGCGATATTGCAACCTTACGACATGGAAGTGGGGGCGGGCACCTTTCACCCGGCCACCACTTTGCGTGCCTTGGGGTCGCG
>JBATTI010000426.1:0-2022 GCA_049670445.1 Albidovulum sp.
ACGGTGACGCGGGATTTGCGCCATCCCTATGCCGCCTATTTTTCGGTCGAGGAATATGCGCTGCGCTACCGTCGCTTCGACGGCGAGATGAGCGCGGAGTTGGAGCGGGCGGCCTTCATTTCGGGCGATGCGGCAATCGTTTTGCCCTATGATCCGATCCGCGACCGGGTGATGGTGATTGAGCAGTTTCGCGTCGGCCCCTATGCGCGCGGCGACGCCAACCCTTGGCTTATCGAGGCGATTGCGGGGCGGGTCGATGGGGGCGAGAGCCCGGAAGAGGCCGCGCGGCGCGAGGCGGTGGAAGAGGCGGGGCTGACGCTAGAAAAGCTGATTGCCGGCCCGGATTACTACCCCTCGCCGGGGGCGAAGGCCGAATATCTTTACTCTTTCGTCGGTATCGCCGACCTGCCCGATGCTGCGGCCGGTACGGGCGGGCTGGAGGATGAGGACGAAGATATCCGCAGCCATGTGATTCCCTTCGCGCAGTTGATGGCGCTTATCGCCTCGGGCGAGGTCAATAATGCGCCTTTGATCATTTTGGCCTATTGGCTTGACGGACAGCGCCCGGCGTTACGCGGCGGGCCTGCGATCTGACGCCCCGCATTCGGGGGGGTCAGGCGCTGCGGCAGGTTCTTGGGCTTGAGGTTGGCGGCGGCGCAGCCTAGGAATAGGGGAAGCCATCAGGAGGGATGTCATGCGGGTTTACAGTGATTTGGCCGATGCGGTGGGAAAGACCCCCTTGATCCGGCTCAGAAAAGCAAGCGAGCTTACGGGCTGCGACATCTATGGCAAGGCCGAGTTTTTGAACCCCGGCCAATCGGTCAAGGATCGCGCCGCCCTTTTCATCATCCGGGATGCGGTGGCGAGGGGTTTGTTGAAACCCGGCGGAACGATTGTTGAGGGGACGGCAGGAAATACCGGGATCGGGCTGGCGCTGGTCGGGGCCTCGATGGGGTTCAAGACCGTCATCGTGATTCCCGAAACCCAAAGCCAGGAAAAGAAGGATATGCTGCGTCTGGCCGGGGCGGAGCTGATTCAGGTGCCCGCAGCGCCCTATTCAAATCCGAACAATTATGTGCGGTATTCAGGCCGGTTGGCGCAAAAACTTGCACAAACCGAACCAAATGGCGCGATCTGGGCCAATCAGTTCGACAATGTTGCCAACCGTCAGGCGCATGTGGAGACCACGGCGCCCGAAATCTGGGAACAGACCGGCGGCAAGCTTGATGGCTTTGTCTGCGCGGTAGGCTCTGGCGGCACCCTGGCGGGTCTGGCAGAGGCCTTGCAGCCCAAGGGCGTCAAGATCGCTTTGGCGGATCCCGATGGATCGGCCCTGCACAGCTTTTACACGACCGGGGTTCTGAAATCCGAGAATTCGTCGATCACCGAAGGGATCGGGCAGGGGCGGGTTACTGCCAATCTGGAGGGGCTGACCCCGGATATGTCGTTTCGCATTCCCGACAGCGATGCGCTGCCGATCGTCTTTGATCTTTTGTCCGAAGAGGGGCTGTGCCTTGGCGGATCTTCGGGGATCAATGTGGCAGGTGCCATCCGCATGGCGCAAGAGATGGGGCCGGGGCACAAGATCGCGACGATCCTTTGCGACTACGGCAATCGCTATCAGTCGAAACTGTTCAATCCTGAGTTCTTGCGCGCCAAGGGCCTGCCGACGCCGGGTTGGATGGACAAGGCCCCTGAAGACCTTCCAAGCGTGTTTGAAGGCTGATGAAAACCATCCGGCGGTTTCTTGCGGCACTGTCCTTTGTGCTGGCATTGCAGGTGGTGGTGCTGTCATGCGTGGTGGCAAGCGGCGCCATTGCCCAGACCCAGGCTGCGTTCAACTTTGACGCTTGGGAAAAGGACGCGGTCATTGCCGAAGAGATGATCGCGAACAGCGCCCCGACGCCCCGGCTGGATTCGATACGCGAAACGATCGTCGGGTGGCGCAGCCGCCTGGATGAATCCAAGAACATCAACGCAGCCCAGATAGAAACCCTGCAGCGCCAGATAGCGGCCTTGCCG
>JBATTI010000427.1:0-2746 GCA_049670445.1 Albidovulum sp.
GCAAGAGCTGTCCTGCCTTGGCAAACGAAAAGAGCAGGGCGGTTGGCACGCCTGTTTTGAAATATCGTTTCACAAAGCGCAGCCTGCCACGATGTTTGAAATAAAGCGAAAAGGGCGAGGCGGGCCGCCCAAGCGTGGGTGAGCCGATGGCTGTCCCTGCCCGATGATAGACAATGCCACCTGGGCAATGGACCAAAGGCAGGCGCCCGCGCCGCAGCGCCCAATCCACCTCTTCGTAATACAGAAAATAGTCTTCTGGCATGGATCCTGCGGCATTGTAGAATTGTCGGGACGCCACCATGCTGGCTCCTGTAATGAAATCCATCTGTGCGGGTGCGGGTGCGGGGGTTGATTTGTGTGAGGCACCAAGGTTCAGGTTGCCTGTCACGCCTGTCCAGCGATTGATCGTACCGCCGTCGATCTGAATCTTGTCCGGTGTTTCCAAATAGATCACCCGTCCCCCCATAAGGGCAAAGCCATCAGTCGGCGCCGGGCAGGTGGCAAAGGCAAAGGCGCTGCTTGCAGGCACCATGCTGTCGGGGTTCAGAATCCAGAACCTGTCCAGATCTGTTTCGGTGTGGAGCTGTGCCAGCCCGACGTTGACCCCTGCCGCAAAACCGCCATTCACACCGGTTTCGATCAGCCGGATACGATGCGGTAACCCGGCGATCGGGCTGCCATCCAAGGCAAGCGGCGTGGGCCGTGATGCAGGATGAAGATCAAACGGACAATCCGCTACGGGTTCGTAATCTACCCGCCCTGCAGCCCAATCGCGCAACAGCGTGACAGTGCCGTCGTCTGAGGCGTTGTCCGCGATCACAATCGACAGCGCCACACCGGTGGAGGCGAGCAGGCTTTCCAGACAGTCAAGAATAACGTCCGCTGAATTAAAGGTGCAGAGTGCAACACCAAGGTGGGGAAGGTTGGGCATTACAATATTTATCGAACCGCCATTAGATTTTCGCGACACATCCCAAAAATGATGCCGCTGATCACCCGCCGGTCATCCACCCGGGGGATGCCGTGCGACAATGGAAAGAACGGCGATATCCGCGCCATCTGCGCTTCGGAAAGCAGGATCATATCGGTCATGGCAGCACCTCCTTGGTGCCACCAGTGAATCAATGACTTGCCGCTCACGCAAGCGATTTAATGGGTACAGAGCCTAGGGCAGTAATTTTTCCACAAACGAAGGTCATTTTATAATCTCGCTTTTGGTACAAATGTAATTTTTTGGGCAAGTGCTTGTCTCATCGTTGCCTTACAGATAGCGTCCACCAAGTCAATTTCTTCTACCCCTCCTAAAGTGGTTATTCATGCATCAGACTGAGAAGTGGTTCGGTTTGTCTGACCAGGTTCCGGGCGTTTCTTAAGTGGATTTCCGCCTCGGTTACGCTGCCACCAATACCGGCGTCAGCGGGTTGAAGTAAGCCTGATCGGGGGTTTTGCGGTCAAGCGATGAATGTGGGCGTCGCCCGTTGTAGAAACCGATGTAACGCCCAATCGATGTGCGTGCCTCCGGGACGTTGGCGTAGGCGTGCAGGTAGACTTCCTCATATTTGATAGTCCGCCATAGCCGCTCGATAAAGACGTTGTCGCGCCACGCCCCTTTGCCATCCATGCTGATCTTGATCTCCCTGCTCGCCAGAACCTTGATGAAGTCGGTCGATGTGAACTGGCTGCCCTGATCCGTGTTGAATATCTCGGGCTTGCCATGTTTGGCCAACGCCTCCTCTACGGCCTCAATACAGAAGTCGGCCTCCAGCGTGATCGACACGCGCCAGGACAGCACGCGCCTGGTAAACCAGTCCAGCACAGCGGCCAGATAGATGAAGCCCCGCGCCATGGGAATGTAGGTGATGTCCATGGCCCAGACCTGGTTCGGCCGGGTCACAGGCAGCTTTCTGAGCAGGTAGGGGTAGATCTTGTGCCCTGGTGCCGGTTTTGAGGTGTTCGGCTTGCGATACAGTGCCTCGATGCCCATGCGCTTCATTAGCGTGGCGACGTGCAACCGGCCAACCTTGAATCCTTCCTGCACCAGCAGACCTTGCAGCATCCGACTGCCTGCGAAGGGGAACTCCATGTGCAACCTGTCGATCCGGTGCATCAGCTTCAGATCAGGATCTGACACAGGGCGCGGCCGGTAATAGACGCTGCCCCGGCTGATCCCCAGCACGATGGCCTGGCGGCTGACGCTGAGCTTTGCTGAAGGATCGATCATCTTTTTACGCTCGGCAACAGGCCCGCTTTGCCGAGCGCGCCGGACAAAAAATCATTCTCCAGCGCCAGCTCTCCGATCTTGGCATGCAGCGTCTTCACGTCGATCGCAGGCGCCAGATCAGCCTTCGGGGCATCGCCAAAAACGCCTGTCGCGCCTTCCAGCAATTGGTCACGCCATTGCTTGATCTGGTTCGGATGGACATCAAAATCCTGCGCCAGCTCGATCAGAGTTCGCTCACCCTTAATTGCCGCTACAGCGACTTTCGCCTTGAAAGCCGGGCTGTGATTCCGGCGTGGTCGTCTCGTCATGGTCATCTCCTCGCTTGCAGCATCATGCTGCTGTTGCGCGGAAAATCCACTTATCCCTGCTGTTCAGTTTTCCCGAGACACCTCAAGAAGCCAACCGCCAAATCTTGGCGCATGGACGAAACCTACATCAAGGTTAAAGGCAAATGGACCTACTATTACCGGGCGGTCGACAACACGGGAAAAACTCTTGATTTCATGCTATCTGAGCGTCGCGACA
>JBATTI010000428.1:0-2830 GCA_049670445.1 Albidovulum sp.
TGCCAATACCGTTGTCGCGGACGGCGAAGGAATAATGATCCTGATCCTTCCGCGTGTCATGCGTCACCGAAAGCTCGATCACGCCATCGGTGGTGAATTTCGCCGCATTCGATAACAAATTGAACAGGTTCTGGCGCAGTTTGGTCTTGTCGGTTTCAATCTCTTCTTCGCCAAGATCGCAATTGACCACCAGCGTGTTGCCGTTCTTCGCAATAAGCGGAGACACGGTCGACGCCACGTCCCTTATCAGCGGAGCAAGTGCGAATTTCTCTACAAAAAGCTCCATTTTGCCGGATTCAATCTTGGACAAATCAAGCACATCATTGATCAGCGACAAAAGATGACGGCCCGAGGACATGATCTTGGCAAGATCATCGACCGCCGCCTCAAAGCCCATATCTTCGGCTTCCTCACTCAGCATTTCGCTATATCCGATAATCGCATTAAGCGGCGTGCGTAATTCATGGCTCATGGATGCCAGAAACTGGCTTTTGGCTGCGGTTGCCGCCTCGGCATCCTGACGGGCGATTTCAAGGTCTTGCTGCCGTTCTATCAGATCATTGATGTCGCTGTAGACCATCACGGTTCCACCATCCGGCGTGGTTCGTTTGCTGATCTTGATCCACACCCCGTTGATCAGGGCTTCTTCGCGAAATCCCTCGGGATTGCTGTGTTGCTCAAGACGTTCAGCAATCCATTCATCCGGTGACATGGCACCGGCATGGGGGGCGCGCGCCGCCACATGGGCCGCCAAAATCTCTTTGAACGAGATGCCGGGCACCAAATGCTCGCGGATGGTGAAAAAGATTTCATGACAGCGTTCGTTGAACAAGACCAGGCGGTCGTCCTTGTCAAACAAGGCAAAGCCGTCGGGGATGGTCTCGATGGCGGTCACGATCATATTACGATTGGCTCTGGCCTCTTCCTCCAATTCGCGCCGGCGTTCCTGACTGTCTTTCAACGCGTGAATCATTTGCGACATGCGCCCGAATTCGTCGTGACCTACCGGCGGCAGTTCGATATCCGAATCGCCGCGATTAAGGGCCGCAATTGCGCGATTGACCGCGCCAAGCGGTACAAGAATTCCGGCAAGTGCCCGCCATGCCAGCAAGGCGCCTGCAATCACGATCACCGCGCCGGCAAGAAATGCGCGCCGAACCGCGCTTTGCGCTTCCTGGGTGGCAATCTGATTTGTCGTATCGGCCTGTACGCCAAGTTCGCGGGCCAGCGCCTGGAGCGTTTCGCTCACGGCATCAGATTCGAGACGCGCCTGCGCAAGAAGCGTGTTTCCGACCACGCGGTTGTCATCGGTATAGGCATCTGCAGCCTCCAAGGCCTTGGCATAATATTCCGTTGTTCTGGCGCGCACATCATCAACAGTGTCGGGTGCAAAACGCGCCAGTTCTTCAAGCGCGACGTCAAGATTGGCGCGTGCGTCATTGGCACGCTGTTCAGACAATATCAGCAAAGACAGCGACAGATCCGTTAACCAATAGCGCATCGTGCTAAAGTGCCGTTCGGCGTCGGCCGCGATTTGAAGGCGATGAAATTCGGCAGTGGCGTCCTCAACCCGTCGCTGATTTTGCGTCAGATCGTAGGTGGCAAAAAAAGTGCTTAGCACCACCGCGCCCAACAAGACGATCGACAGCGTGCAGATCCGAAAGGGTATCTTGTTTTCGGCAATCCAACCCGTTCGCATATTCACTCTCTTCATTGGCGCAAGATGATGCTTATCGCCCCAGCAAGTTCACCCAAAGCGCCACCTTCCTTGGGAAAGCCGGTCACGTCCATTTCGCCCGCCGGGCCACCGTGGCAGCTCAGGCAGGACTCGGTATAATATTCGGGAAAGATCATTCGAAAAACCGTCTCACCATTGGCGGTGACTTCCTCGAAATATGGCGCGCCCTTTTCCCAAGCCGCATTTCGAAAGTTCTCATCGATGATCTTGGTTTCCCAATCGTCCGGGCGCGCCTTGCGATTGCGCACCAGTTCAAGTGGCGCAGTCACCTTCACGACCGCCGCCGCGTTCATGTTTTCGGCAAAGCGTTCGTTCACAAGTCTGGCGAACACCGCCGGGATAAAGCCTTTGAAACCGACGCCGGGCGCATTGATCGTGCCCTGGCTTTCGTCGATCACTGTTTTCATCGCAGCCAATTGAACCTTGATCACCTCAAGATCGGCGTTACCGGCCATCTGCGCCAGCGGCGGTTCACCCCAACGCGATTGATAAAGTGCCGTCATTTCAGCCAAAAAGGCCTCGCTGGACAGCCCTTTGTCACCACGTGCCGGATCGTTGATCAGGTCCTGGTTCGCGGCCACAACGCCGCGCCCCGCGCGCAAGACCGAAGCCAACCGCTCGCCGATAAGCACATTTGTGGCCGTGTCAGGTGCAGCTTGCGCGATTGCACCGGACACCGGCAAAGCAAGCAAGACCCAAAGCGAACATAGAAATTTCGACATCGGCATCCTCCAATGGGACAAAGGATAAGTCTGACAACCTTGCCAATTCGCCACACAATGTCACAGCCAGTCATGCGTCAACCTAAGCCGGACACTGATATTGTGATGCGAATGCCCCCCCGTCCCGGAGTGCATGTTAGTCGCCACTTCATTCAAAAGCCAACGCGCATTTTACAAAACGCAAGCTGATAGGCCGGCAAACCCAAGCGCATGCTGGAAACCAGCCCATTATGATCGATCCGGCAAGATGCGCGGAAATCGCTCTTGATACCTGTTGCTGCTGGCGGCAAGAATTCAGATGACGGACAGCGCGCGCTTGACGAAAGGGCTGATGCACTTGGCCATATGGAATAAGGAAGCCCCCCATGAC
>JBATTI010000429.1:0-3622 GCA_049670445.1 Albidovulum sp.
TGCCATTCTGGTCGAAAACGGGGGCGTAGATGTTGGTGTGATCACCCGCGCCGATCTGTTGCGCACCGTGATCGAGGGGACCGAAGTATCATGAATTCAACTGATACGAACCGAGATGGTGTAAACCCGCTGGAAGACACCGAAAGTGCTGCGGCCTTGGCCTATGCTGAAGAGCGACGCGAAAACATACGCGCCTTTGTGCGCACCAGCCCCAACTATTACATCAAAAATTTCGACAAGATTGGCGCGTCGTCCCGGTTCACACCGACATTCAACGTGATGGCCGGAATATTTGGCCCGGTGTGGTTTGGAGCAAGGGGGTTATGGACATGGGCCTTGCCGTTCTTGATCCTCGAAACGCTGGCCTTTGTTCGGATTTCGCGTGGGTTATTCGGTGATCTGGCCGCTGATGCGATGGCGCGGATTGCGTCAATCGAAGGCACGCTGGATCTGCGCCGCCAGCAATTGGCCGCCGCGATCGAAAGCAATTCCGACAAGGTTGATGTCTATCGCCGAACCGTCGAATCCCTGGAAGAGAACATCGGCGGCATCCGTGCCGAGGCCGATGCGCTTGCGGCGCAGGGTTCGTCCATCGTGCTATCAGGCATTGCTATCTTGCTTGTCGCCAAGGTGGTGCAGTCACTGGTGGCCAACTGGGCGCTTGAGGCGCGGTTTTCGGACTGGCTGTCAGACCGGTCGGTCCGATCAGCGATGCCCGTGACCCATATCGTGTTCAGCGCGATCTTTATGGCGTTGATCGCATCGGCGGCCATGATGCATTACAGTTTCCCCGATCGGTTCTCGTTGCTCAGTGCCTTTCCGACAGACCCGGATATTCGCCTGACCGGCATTACCTGGGTGGAGGATTTCATTGCCTTTTGCGTCCGCAACAGCGAACCCTTCTTTGACGCGCTGACATATGGCATCCGGGCGTTGCTTGATGCGCTGGAAGTAGTCCTGGTTCAGACCCCGTGGATTGTGATCGCGAGCCTTATCGTGCTGTTGAAATGGCTGACTGCGGGCATCCGCACGGCGATCTATTCTGGGGCCTTTCTGACCTATATGGGGCTTTTGGGTTTTTGGGAGGCGGCGATGACCACGCTTGCCTTGCTGGGCACGGCTGCGTGCCTGTCGATCCTGATCGGTATTCCCTTGGGCATGTTTGCAGCACGGCGGCCACGGTTTTATGCCTTCATCCAGCCGATAATGGATTTCATGCAGACCATGCCCGCCTTTGTCTTCATGGTTCCCGTGATCGCGTTTTTTGGCGTGGGCAAACCCGCGGCGGTGGTGGTTACAATGATCTTTGGCGGCACACCGGTGGTGCGCCTGACGGTCTTGGGGCTGCGCGGCGTACCTGAAAGCGTCCGCGAGGCCGCCGTCAGTTTCGGCGCCAACAAGTGGTATCTTCTGACCAAGGTTGACTTGCCTCTGGCCAGCCCGTCGATCCGTGCCGGTATCAACCAGACGATCATGCTGTCGCTTGCGATGGTTGTTGTGGCCTCGCTTATCGGTGCCAAGGGTTTGGGGGAAGATGTGCTGGAGGCCCTGCAATATGCAAATGTCGGCCAGGGCATTCTGGCTGGCTTCGCCATCTTGTTTTGTGCCATGATACTTGACCGTATCGTGCAAGGTGGCCGCGAATGATACCCGTCGTTTTTGTCCATGGTTTCATGGGTGGCAGTCGGCAATGGCAGGGGCAGGTCAAGGCGCTCGCCAATCGTTTCAACGTCATAAGCGTTGACTTGCCGGGATTTGGCGAGAATGCACATATCGAGGCGCTGCACAGTATTTCAGACTATGCCATCTGGGTGCTGAATTTACTGAGCGCGCGCGGCATCAATCGGTTTTGTCTGATTGGCCACTCGATGGGCGGGATGGTCGCGCAGGAAATGGTTGCATCGGCACCAGAACGCATCGCGCAGCTGGTTTTGTATGGCACCGGTGCGACGGGGGTCTTGCCGGGCCGGTTCGAGACAATTGAAACCTCGAAACGCCGTGCTGTCGCTGACGGGCCACGCGCCACGGCAAGGCGGATCGCCGCGACGTGGTTTTTGAGGCAAGAGGCGGCAGAGGCCTATGAGGCATGCGCCGCCATCGCCGAAAAAAGTAACCTGCCGGCCATCCTTACCGGCCTCGATGCCATGAATGTCTGGAGTGGTGAGGAGCGTCTTGCCGAATTTCGCGTCAAAGCGCTGGTGCTTTGGGGGGACCGCGACCGTACCTACAACTGGAGCCAGACCCAGCAGTTGTGGCAGTCAATTTCAGGGGCAAATCTGGCCGTGATCCCGGATTGCGCCCATGCGGTGCATCTGGAAAAGCCGGACCTGTTTAACAAGGTACTAGAGGATTTCCTTGCCCCCTGAGGCCTGACCAACGCCGCCGCATTTCGCCCTGAACCTTTGAGTTGAAGGAAAATGTTCCACGAATACCGGCATTCCAGCACAGGAGACTGCGCGGTTCTGGTGGAACAGATTTGCCCCGGTGTTTGCATCCGGTATCCGCGGGCGAAAGCGAGACGGTTGAGCGGCCGAAATGGCCGTTACCAGCCGCCTTCAGCGCGTCTGTCGTAGCGTTCGCCGCCCAGATTGAAGACCAAAAGCTTGCGTTCGGTGAAGGTCTCCAGGAACCATTGCGACAATTCGCGGCCAACACCGGATTGCCCGGTACCGCCGAAGGGCGCCAGTTGATCCCAATAGTTCGAGGTTTCATTGATATTCACGGTGCCATGCGGCAAGGCCTCGCCCACGCGCCAGGCGGTTGCCAGATCGCGGGTCCAAAGGGAAGCGATCAGGCCAAGGCCGGTTTGATGGGCAATTTCAATCGCCTCTTCTGCCGATTTTATCTTGATAACCGGGGCGACGGGTCCAAAGGTTTCTTCTTGGGTGATCAGCATGTCTGTCGTCACGCCGGTCAAGATCGTTGCGGGGAAATAAAGGCCTTCCTCGGCGCCGATCTGTTCAATCTTGGCCCCTTTGGCCCGCGCGTCTTCAACATGGGCGCGCACCCGGTCAAGCGTGGCCTGATTGCACAGCGGCCCCATTTCGGTGTCGTCATCCGCCGGGTTGCCGATTTTCAGGGTGCGGGCCCGGGCGCTGAACTTTGCGACGAATTCATCATGCACATCTTCATGCACCAACAGCCGCTCGGCCGAGGTGCAAACCTGTCCGGTGTAGTAAAAACACCCGTTCATCGCACCTTCAACCGCTGCATCAATATCGGCATCAGGCAGGATGATGAATGGCCCGTCACCGCCCAGTTCCAGAAGATGCGGGCGCAGGGCGCATTTTTCCGCAATGCCGCGCCCGGTCCTGGTCGAGCCGGTGAAGAACACCCCGTCGACGCCTTTGCTTTCGACCAGTGCCGACCCCACATCGCCAAAGCCCTGCACGACGTTGATGACACCGTCAGGCAGACCCGCGTCCTTGAAAACATCGGCAAGCATGGCGCAGCTGACAGCGGAATATTCCGAGGGCTTCCAGATCACCGTATTGCCCGCCGCCGCGATATGCGCGAGCGCGATAGAGGAAATATCGGTGGGGAAGTTATAAGGGGTGATGGCGGTCACAACGCCCAAGGGGCGGTGGTTCATCACCAGACGTTTGTTGGTGGTGCGTTCTTG
>JBATTI010000430.1:0-1864 GCA_049670445.1 Albidovulum sp.
GGTGCTTTCGACCCAGCATGCGCTGGAAAGCCAGACCTCGGATGATATCCGCGCGATTGTCGAACCCTATATCACCGAAGTGCTGCCCAAGGGCTGGCTGACCGACAAGACCGAATGGTGGGTCAACCCCACAGGTACATTCGTCATCGGTGGCCCGGATGGTGACGCGGGCCTGACCGGCCGCAAGATCATCGTTGATACCTACGGTGGCGCGGCCCCGCATGGTGGCGGTGCCTTCTCGGGCAAAGACCCAACCAAGGTTGACCGTTCGGCCGCTTATGCCGCGCGCTATCTGGCCAAAAACGTCGTGGCCGCAGGTCTTGCGTCCCGCTGCACGCTGCAGGTGTCTTATGCCATCGGCGTGGCCAAGCCTTTGTCGATTTACGTCGACACACATGGCACCGGCAATGTCGATGCGGCCGCGATCGAGCTGGCGATTGACAAGGTCATGGATATGACCCCGCGCGGCATTCGCACCCATCTGGGCCTCAACAAAGCGATCTATGCGCGGACCTCGGCCTACGGCCATTTCGGACGCGCCCCCGAGGCGGATGGCGGCTTTTCATGGGAAAAGACCGATCTGGTCGAAGCTTTGAAAAAAGCGGTCTGAGGCCATTTGGCATATTCGGCAACAGGGGCGCTTCGGCGCCCCTTTTCTTTTGCGGTCATGCCGCTTTCAAACGCGCCGGATCGCGCCCGCTTGGAAGGCCCCTTCACGCCCGAAGGGGTTGCCCCCTGCCGCGGGCAGGGGTAGAGGCCCCGGATCAACACCGGGGCAAGACGATGAGTGACGATAAAACCGATACCGGGCCCGAGCGGCGCAATTTTTATGGCCGGGTGCATGGCAAGACCCTGCGCGCCAGCCAAAAAAGCTATCTGGCCGAGGATCTGGCCGCCCTCAGCCTTAAAGGCATCACCCGCGCGGATAACCCCGAACGCGCGGCGATTGACCCCAAGGCGTTGTTTGGCGACCGGCCCCTTTGGCTGGAGATTGGCTTTGGCGGCGGCGAGCATCTGGTTCATATGGCAACACTTCAGCCGCAGGTGGCGATCATCGGGGCCGAGCCTTTCGTGAATGGTATCGCGATGCTGTTGGGCAAGATCCGCGCGGCGGGGGTGACCAACCTTGCCATCCATCCCGGCGATGTGCGCGATGTGTTCGATGTGCTGCCCGAAGCCTCGGTTGCGAAGGCATTCCTGAACTATCCCGACCCCTGGCCCAAGGCCCGCCATCACCGCCGAAGGTTCGTGACGCCGGGGTATTTGTCCTTGCTGCACCGGGTCATGGCGCCGGGGGCCGAGTTTCGGGTTGCGACCGACATTCCCGATTATGTGCGCCAGACGCTGGAAGAAGTGCCGCGCGCAGGGTTCGAATTGCTGGATCAAGGCGGCACGCCTTGGGGTGACTGGATCTCCACCCGATATGAGCAGAAAGCTTTGCGCGAAGGTCGTGTGCCGCATTACCTGACCTTTCGGCGCAGCTAAGAGGCGCAGGGGCGGTCCGGCGCTGAGAAGATAATTTGCAAGAATGAAAGCTTCGGGGCATGGACCGGCCCTGATGCCTGCGCTATCAGCAAGGGGATCTGAGAGGAGACCATCATGTCCGGCCACGGTGACCCAATTCCAATGACTGCGCGTAAATCGGGGCCCTTGGCGGGGCGGGCCGATGTGCCGGGCGACAAGTCGATCAGCCATCGCGCCCTGATCCTTGGCGCGCTGTCGGTGGGTGAAACCAAAGTGACAGGGCTTTTGGAGGGGCAAGACTTTCTGGATACCGCCAAGGCAATGCGGGCCTTTGGTGCCGAGGTGGTTCAGCATGGGCCCGGTGCCTGGTCGGTCTTCGGCGTGGGTGTGGGCGGTTTCG
>JBATTI010000431.1:0-1676 GCA_049670445.1 Albidovulum sp.
GATCATAGGCGATCGCGGCAATCGCGGCAGCCGTATAGGGGCAGATGCCGGGCAAGGCCTGCAAATCAGTCTCTAATTCAGGGAAAATGCCGCCAAAATCCCGTGTCACCACCCGCGCGCATTTCAACAGATTGCGGGCGCGGGCGTAGTAGCCAAGCCCGGCCCATTCGGCCATGACATCCGCATCCGCTGCATGCGCCAGATCGGAAACCGTCGGCCAGCGTTGCTTGAAGCGGCGGAAATACGCGGCTACCGCCGCCACCGTGGTTTGTTGCAACATCACCTCAGACAACCAGATCGCATAGGGATCGGGGCGGATGCCTGCTTGACGCTCGGCAGGGCCCACGCGCCACGGCATGATCCGCGCCTGACGGTCGTACCAAGCCAAAAGCCTTGTGCCGATTTCCGCCGTTGCCATGGGCTTCGTCATAGGCATTTCCTTTTTGTCATGGGCAGGACCGCTTATCCCGATTAGACTGCTGTCTTAACTTCAACGCCTCAGGCAGACAAAACCCCAATGGCCCAGTATCGGCAAGGTAGCAATCGACGGATGCGCGGCTTTGAAGCGGCGTCTGGCCTCTTGCGCGAAAAGATCCGCGTGGCGGGCGAAAGCCGGGGGTTTGGCCTTTCGCGGCTTTTGACCCATTGGGCCGAGATCGTCGGCGAAGATCTTGCCGGGGCCGCACAGCCGGTCAAGATCGGCTATGGCAAGGGTGGGATCGGCGCCACGCTGACGGTCCTAAGCACCGGTGCAATGGCGCCCATCGTGCAGATGCACCTGCCCAAGATTCGTGAAAAGGTGAATGCTTGCTACGGCTATAACGCCATTTCGCGCATTCACGTCACCCAAACCTCTGCCCATGGCTTTGCCGAACCATCGGCCGGTTTCCAGCATCGGCCGAAACCTGCCGAGAATCGGCAAGATCCGGCGTTGCAAAAGGCCGCTGAAGCACTTTCGCGTGATGTGCATGACGATACTTTGCGGGCAGCGCTTGAAGCTCTGGGTGAAAAGGTCTTATCTCGGCCCGGGCAAACGAAAGGCTGACATCCATGGCGAAATCGATCTTTATCTCCGGCATTTTGGCACTGGCAGCTGTTGGCGGGCTTTGGTGGTACGCCGGACAGGCAATCATCGGGCAAAGCGCGGCCCCGGTCACCGCCGGCGATGCACAGACCGCCGCGACCGCCTCATCCGAGGCTTCCGTGGTGCCCGATATGGTGCTTGGTCAGGCCGATGCGCCGTTGACCGTGGTCGAATACGCCTCTTTCACCTGCCCGCATTGCGCGAATTTCCACAAGAATGTGTTTGATGAGTTCAAGAAAAACTACATCGACACCGGTAAGGTGAAATTCGTCTACCGCGAGGTCTATTTTGATAAATTCGGCCTTTGGGGCGGGATCGTTGCGCGTTGTGGCGGGCCGACCAAATATTTTGGCATCTCGGATATGCTCTATGACGGCCAAAGAGATTGGCTTGCCTCCAACAATGAAGCAGGCATCAGTGAAGCATTGCGCAAGATCGGCCTTAAGGCGGGTCTTACGGCTGAAGCACTTGACGCTTGCCTGGCCGATCGCGACATGGCCAAGGCGATGGTTTCCGCCTATCAGGCCAATGCCACCCGTGACGAGATCAAATCGACGCCAAGCTTCTTGATCGACGGCGAATTGGTTTCGGG
>JBATTI010000432.1:0-3456 GCA_049670445.1 Albidovulum sp.
GATGGCCGATACCGCGCGCGAAATTCTGGCCAAGGCCGCCGGAACCGGCTGCACCATCCACCTGCCGATTGACGTGGTGGTGGCGCGCGAATTCGCCGCCGGTGCCGCAAATGAGGTGGTGGCGGCAGGCGACTGCCCGGCCGATGCGATGATTTTGGATGCAGGGCCCCAAACCGTGGCCGCAATTGCCGCCGTGTTCGCCGCTTGCCGCACCCTGATCTGGAATGGGCCATTGGGGGCGTTCGAAATCGCCCCCTTTGACGCGGCAACCAATGCCGCCGCCGCCAAGGCCGCAGCGCTGACCCGCGCGCAGAATCTGGTATCGGTTGCCGGTGGTGGCGATACGGTGGCCGCCCTCAACAAGGCCGGTGTGGCAGCGGATTTCACCTATATCTCGACCGCCGGGGGGGCCTTTCTCGAATGGATGGAAGGCAAAGAATTACCCGGTGTTGCCGCCCTGATGTCTTAGCGCTGCCGCAGTTTGGTGCGATCAGGCTTGCAGATTGCCACGATGTGCCTAGGTAGTGCAGACGGGGCCAGGCAGATAAGGAACGGATAATGGCGGAGGCTGCAGGCAAGGGCCAGCAAGGCTGGACATTGATAACCGGTGCCTCCGAAGGCTTGGGGCGCGAATTCGCCCTGCTTGCAGCTGCCGAAGGGCGCGATCTGATTTTGGCCGCACGCCAGGCCGAGAAGCTGGAAATTCTGGCCGATACCTTGCGCGTTCAGCACAATATTGCGGTTGAGGTGATCCCCACCGATCTGTCGGATGCCGCAGCGGTTGAAGCGCTGTGGCGGCGCGCCTCTACCCGGCGGCGGGTTGATATTTTGGTGAATAATGCGGGGCTTGGCTACAACGGCCCGTTTTTGGGCAGCGATTTCAGCCGCGAATTATCGTCGATCAACGTCAACGTAACGGCGCTTACGATTTTGATGAAACGCGCGGTGCCGCATATGAAGGTGGCAGGCGGCGGCAAGATCATGAATGTCTCCTCTGTCGCCGCTTTCTTACCTGGCCCGAATATGGCCGTGTACCACGCCACCAAAGCCTATGTGCTGTCGCTGACAGAAGCCGTGGCCGAAGAATTGCGCGGTGGCAATGTCACCGTAACAGCGCTTTGCCCCGGCCCGGTCGCAACGAATTTTGCCAAGGATGCCGGTATGGAAGGCATCCGTTTGTTGACGTCAGGGCCCATCCCCTCGGCAAAATCGGTGGCAAAAGCCGGATGGCGGGCGATGAAAAAGGGCAAAAGGATTCGCGTCACCGGCCTGATGAACAAGCTTTTCGTGCTGGGCCCGCGTTTTGCGCCGCGCAGCCTTGTTGCGCGAATGGTCGGATTGTTTCTGAAATAACACCTATGGCTTGGCGTTAGCGCCACCATATTTGCAACGCTCAAAGCAGTCGCCTAGAAGCAGGGCAATGGGGCTGGCCCCCGATTTCATATGTATTTTTCGGCGGAGAGAGACCATGTCACGTAAAGACCAAGCAGCACAGATGCGTTCGGGCCAGGGCTTTATCGCGGCCCTTGACCAAAGTGGCGGCTCCACCCCCAAGGCGCTGAAGCTTTACGGAATTGGCGAAGATGCCTTTTCCAATGACGCGGAAATGTACGCCCTGATCCACGCGATGCGCGCGCGCATTGCAACGTCTCCCGCCTTTTCAGGTGATCGGGTGATTGGGGCGATCTTGTTTGAAAACACCATGGACCGCGAAATGGGTGGCAAGCCTTCGGCCCAGTATCTTTGGCAAGACCGCAAGGTTGTGCCGTTTTTGAAGGTCGACAAGGGTCTGGAAGACGCGGTGGATGGAGCACGGTTGATGAAGCCGATCGGCGGGCTGGATGCCTTGCTTGCACGCGCCGCCACTGCGGGGATTTTCGGCACCAAGATGCGCTCGGTCATTGATGCGGCCTCGCCCAAGGGCATCGCCGCCAATGTCGCCCAGCAGTTTGAAGTGGCCGAACAGATCATGAGCCATGGCCTGGTGCCGATCATCGAACCCGAGGTTACGATCACCATCGCCGACAAGGCCGAAGCCGAGGCGATCTTGCGCGATGAGATCAAGCGCCATCTGGACGCTTTGTCTGGCGACCGCGAGGTCATGCTCAAACTGTCGCTGCCAAGCGTTGATAACCACTACAAACCGCTGATCGACCATGATCGGGTGATGCGGGTCGTGGCCCTGTCAGGCGGCTATCCGCGCGACACTGCCAATGCGATGCTGGCGCGCAACAAGGGCATGATTGCCAGCTTCTCGCGCGCGTTGACCGAAGGTTTGTCGGCAGACCAAGACGATGCGGCCTTCAACAGCACGCTGGATGCGACGATCCAGGCCATCCGCGACGCATCCGTCGCGGGATAATGCGTGAATATCCGCCGAAAGCCCGATTTTATGTGGTTTTCGGCGTTTTTGGGGATTCCCTTTGCGAATCACTTATGACATGATTTGCCTCACCCGCCCGATCAGAGGCGGGATGATGAGGCGGTACCTTGCAACGTTCCAAGCTTAAACCCATGTTCATATCGGCCATCACCTTGTTGCTGGTGGTGATCATCGGCGGCCAGTTCATCTTTGCCGCTGTGCAGGGCGAATTTGGCGTGGTGCGCCGGGTGCAGACCTTATCTGAAAAGCAAGCCCTGATGGCCGAGCGCGACCGGCTGAAGCAAGAAGTGTCCGAGATGGAAAACCTGGCCAGACGGTTGTCGGACAGCTATCTTGACCTTGATCTTCTGGACGAGCGGGCGCGCAATGTCTTGGGCTATGTGCGCGCCGACGAAATCGTCATCCGCTAAGCCTTTTGCAGTTCTAGATATTTTTCTCGCCTCTCGGCCCGGTTTGCGGTATATATAGTTTAACGTTGAACTATATTTCAGCAACTGGGAGATTGCCTTCATGGCCGCACGAAAAGATGCCGAAAAATCAAACACCTCTAAAGAAGAGCTTTTGAAGTTTTACCGCGAGATGCTGTTGATCAGGCGATTCGAGGAGAAAGCTGGTCAGCTTTACGGCATGGGTCTTATCGGCGGGTTTTGCCATTTGTACATCGGGCAAGAGGCGGTTGTGGTCGGGCTTGAGGCTGCCGCCGAGGAAGGCGACAAGCGCATCACCTCCTACCGCGACCATGGCCATATGCTTGCCTGCGGGATGGACCCCAAGGGCGTCATGGCCGAACTGACGGGCCGCGAGGGTGGCTATAGCCGCGGCAAGGGCGGCTCTATGCATATGTTTTCCAAGGAAAAGCACTTTTACGGCGGCCACGGGATTGTGGGCGCACAGGTGCCACTGGGGGCTGGCCTCGCATTTGCCGACAAATACAAAGGCAATGGCCGCGTGACATTCGCCTATTTCGGCGATGGGGCGGCCAATCAGGGCCAGGTCTATGAGACCTATAATATGGCCGAGCTTTGGGACCTGCCGGTGATTTTCGTGATTGAAAACAACCAATATGCGATGGG
>JBATTI010000433.1:0-1586 GCA_049670445.1 Albidovulum sp.
GTATCTACGCGGTGATGAACAACTGGGTTCTCGTGGCCCTGCCGATGTTCGTCTTCATGGGCATCATGATGGACAAGTCGGGCATTGCCGAAGATCTGATGACGGATCTGGCCAAGCTTTTTGGCCGCGTGCGCGGCGGGCTGGCAATCACGGTCGTGGTCATCGGCGTGCTGCTGGCGGCATCCACCGGAATTATCGGGGCGGCCGTGGTGCTATTGGCCATTCTTGGCATCCCGCTGATGCTAAAGCACCATTATGACGCGGCCCTGGCCTGTGGCGTGGTCTGCGCGACAGGGACGCTTGGTATTCTTATTCCGCCCTCGATCATGCTGGTGCTGATGGCCGACCAGATCCGCGTCTCGGTCGGTGATCTTTTCATGGGCGCGATGATTCCGGGTCTGATGCTGGGCGGGCTTTATGGGGTGTTCATCCTTGTTTACGCATGGGTGCGCCCCTCTGTCGCCCCGGCCCCGAAAGATGCCGAACCTGTCACCTTCGGCCTGTTCCTCAACGTGCTGAAATCAACAATCCCGCCCACACTTTTGATCGTGGCCGTGCTTGGCAGCATCTTCTTCGGCATCGCCACCCCAACCGAGGCCTCGGGCGTCGGCGCGCTTGGGGCCACATTGCTGGCGCTGTTGCGCGGCCGGTTGAATTTTTCGGGCCTGCAGGACGTTTTGCGCGGCACGATGAAAACGACGTCCTACATTTTCGCCCTTTTCGTCGGGGCCACGGCCTTTGCGCTGGTCTTACGCGGCTTCGGCGGCGACGAGTTGATTGAGGATGCGCTGACAAGCCTGCCTTTCGGGCCGAACGGCGTTGTCATCGTGATCCTTTTCGTGGCGTTCCTTCTGGGTTTCGTCCTTGACTGGATCGAGATCACGCTGATCTTGCTGCCGCTGATCGCGCCGGTTCTGGTCGGTCTTGATGTCGATCTGATATGGTTCGCCGTCCTCTTTGCGGTCACCTTGCAAACCTCATTCATCACCCCGCCGGTAGGTTTCGCATTGTTCTACATGAAGGGTGTCGCGCCGAAAGGTGTGACGACAATGACGATCTATCGCGGGATCATCCCCTTCATGCTCATCCAGATGTTCGCGGTGGCGTTGATCTACGTCTTTCCCAAGCTCGCAACCTGGCTGCCGCAGGTGGCTTACGGGGTTTAACATCGGGGAAACCCCGGCTTGACACTGGTCGCGGACCTTACGGAATGGCGCTGGATTGGCCGCCGGTTCGGCTCAAAGCTGCTGCCCGGTCAGCAGCCGGGGCAATGGGCCGCTTAGACCGGCGGCTTGCCGCATGAAGGCGCGGCGCAGCGGGGCTATGCGGTTCACCAGCCCAAGGCCAAGGTCGCGGCCGGTGCGCAAAATCTGGTTATCGTTTGAAAACAGGTGGTTGATCCCATCCATGCCCAGCGCAAGCGTGGTCGCATCAAACCGCCGCCAGCTTTGATAGCGTTCAAGGACGTCCGAAGCACCAATATCTTCGCCGCGCCTTTTGGCACCCACCCGCACCTCGGCCAAAGCCGCCACATCGCGCAGGCCAAGGTTCAGCCCCTGCCCCGCGATGGGGTGAACCCCGTGCGC
>JBATTI010000434.1:0-1776 GCA_049670445.1 Albidovulum sp.
ACGCCTTGCCTTATCTTTATCAACCGCATGGACATGCCCAAAGGCCGGGTCCGCGATATCGTCTCGGCCCTTCAGGCCTATACCAACCACGCCATTGTCTTGCGCCAGATCCCGATCCGCGAAGACGGGCAGGTGGTCGGCGCGGTTGATCTTATCTCTGAACGCGCATGGCGCTACCGCGAGGGGCAGCCTTCGGTTCTGGTTGAAATGCCGCAATCCGAATCCGCCCGCGAAGCCGAGGCCCGCACCGCCCTTTTGGAACATATGTCGGAATATGACGACGCCTTGCTTGAAGAGCTGATCGAAGATCATGAGCCGGTCAAAGGCGCTTTGTTTGAAATCGCGCGGCGCGAAACCCAGGAAAGCGTGATCCTGCCCACCTTTCTTGGTGCCGCAAGCCACGGCAACGGTGTCATGCGGCTGATGAAGGCGCTGCGCCACGAAGCCCCCGACGTATCCGCACTTCGGCAACGCCTGGGCGGCGCGCAGCCACTTGGCGTCGGGTTTCACGCGCAAAACCGCAAACATCTGGGCAAATGCATATTCCTGCGCGCCCTTGGCGACGGTGTGGCGCAAGGCACGGCCCTTGGCGGGGCCAGTCTTGGCGCGCTCAGCGAGATTGGCGGAAAACAAGGGGCTGCAAGCCTGAATGCAGGCGAGATCGCGATCGCCGTCAAATCCGATCAGCTTGATGCGGGGCGTGTCTTTGACGAAGCCGGCAGCCAGCCGCTGCCCGATTGGGCGCATGGCACGCCACCGGCGCTGACCCGGCTGATCACCCCCACCCATGACAAAGACGATGTGCGCCTTTCCGCGGCCCTTTCGCGGCTGGCCGAGGTTGATCCGATGCTAGAACTGGGTCAGGACGAAAGCAGCGGTCATGCCCGCATCCGGCTTCAGGGCGCCATTCACCTGCGCGCCACCCTGGCCGAGCTTGCCGACAGTTTCGGGCTTGATGTCACCGCTCAGGCCCCAAGCCCGCAATACCGCGAAACGGCGTCACTGCGGGTGGAAGAAACCTATCGCCACCGCAAGCAATCCGGCGGTGCGGGGCAATTTGCCGATGTGGCGCTGGTCGTGGCCCCTTTGCCGCGCGGCGGCGGCTGGGGCTTTGACGATCAGGTCAAGGGCGGTGCTGTGCCGCGCAACTACATCCCCTCGGTCGAAGAGGGCGCGCGCGATGCGATGGGCCAGGGCCCGCTTGGCTTTCCGGTGATGGACGTTGCGGTGACCCTCAAGGATGGCAAACACCATGCCGTCGACAGTTCCGACCATGCGTTTCGCATCGCCGGCCGGCAAGGGGTCAAAGCCGCCCTAGCCAAGGCATCCCCGGTCCTGTTGCAACCGATTGAGCGGGTCGAGATCCACGTGCCCTCAATCTATTCCGGCGCGATGGTCTCAATGGTTTCGGCGCTCAAAGGTCAGGTTCTGGGCTTTGACCGTGATCCGGCCTGCCGTGGCTGGGATGTATTTCGCGCGTTTTTGCCCGCTTCTGCGCAAGAGGATCTGTTTTCATCCCTCGCCTCGGCGACCCAGGGAACCGCCTGGCATGAGGCAGGCCTTGACCATTACGAAGAACTTTACGGACGCGAGGCCGACAAGATCTCAAAAGAACATGCCGAATCTGCCCTTTAACCAGTCCTGAGCGCCCTCGGCAGTACTCCGGCCACAGGATAAAGCTGGGTTCAGGGGGGTCTGGGGGCCGCGCCCCCCCCAACCGGTCGCCCCCCAGCCGGTCGCCCCCCCCGCCGGGGGCCCCCCCGGGCAGGGGGCGCG
>JBATTI010000435.1:0-5957 GCA_049670445.1 Albidovulum sp.
GTGCATGACCTGCCGGCTTAAATGCCCGTCGGCCCCGCGCGAGGGAAAGAGATAGCGCGACGAAGGTTGGGCCGACCCGCCGCGCCCTTTGTTTGGGCGCCCCTTATGTGTCCGGGCGGCCTCTTCCTCGGCATCGCGACAGGCCAGCCATGCGGCAAGGGCCGCGCGCGCCGGGCGCGACAACGGCACCAGCCGTTCCTTGTCGCCCTTGCCCTTGACCAAAATCATCGCCGGATTGCCGCGCGCCGCTTCAAGCGGCAGGGTGACAAGTTCGCTGACCCGCATACCTGTGGCATAAAGCAGTTCCATCAGGCACAGATTGCGCTGGCGTTCCTGGGGGCTGCGCCCGATTTTCAGCGCGGCGGCCAGAAGTGCCGCCACCTCTTGCTCGGTCAAGGATTGTGGCAGGCGTTTGTCGCGCCCCGGCCCCGAGAGGCGCTGTGCGGGGTTATCTGCGCGCCAGCCTTCATCATATGCAAACCGGTAAAGCTGACGAACCGACGACAGCCGCCGCGCCCTTGTGGCGGCTGACAGGCCCTGCGCATCGCAAGCGATCAGATAGTCTTCGACATCTGCCTGCGTTGCGCCCGAAAAATCCTGGCCACGATGGGCCAGCCAGGCGGCGAAATCCTTCAGATCGCGCCCATAAGCCAGCAAGGTGTTGCGCGCGGCATTCAGATCGGCCGCGCTTGCTTCCAGGAAGGCCGAGATCCAGCGTTCCATCGGGGCTTTCATCTAGCCCCGCCGTTCCAGCAACATCAGCTCCAACCCGGTTCGGCGCGCGGTATTTTCAAGCCCGACCTGTCGCAGCAGGGCCAAACCATTGGTGACATCGCGCAAATCGCCGCTGGCGCCTTTGGTGGCCTTGTCGATGGCTTTCAAAAGCGCCTCGCCAAGCTTGTCTTCGCTAAGCAAGAACCGCAGCCCCTCATCCGGGACAGCTTTGCTGGCAAAGGCCGCCTTTATCGCAACGCCCAGTTGGTCGGGCGGGCGAATGCCGCCCAGATCTCCCTTCGCGAGACCGATCAAGAATGCCTCGGCAGGGTTTGCGGGGCTGCGGGTAAGCGCGATCTTTTCATAACCGCTGGACAAAAGCCCGATGCGAAACGCCAAGCCGCCCGCCGCGCCGGAAAGATCAGCGCTTGCAAGTTCGGCACCGTAAATATCGGCAAATGGCACTTCCATGTCCATCTTCACCATCTGGGACCAGACCGGGCCAAGGGTGGCGCTGATGTTGGCGGGGTCGTCGGATTTGAGCGCATCGTCAAGCGCTTGCACAGCCTTGACGCGTTCCCACACACCGCCAGAGGCTGCGGCCCGCCGTTCGGTGTAAAGGCCCAAAAGGCGGTTTGGGGGGATGGCGCCCATACGGGTCAGCCGCTCTGCCGCTTCGATCTGGGTTTTCCAGCCGCTGTTTGATCGCAAATCCGCTTGGGCGAAGGCTACCGGCAATGTGGTGGTGGGCAGGGGTTGCCCGATCGCCTCCATCAGCCGCAAGACCAGTGGCGAGGGCCGCGCGGGCAGGGGAAGATCCTCTTCGCCCTCAAAAAGTTCGGGGTCAAGGAAACGCGACAAAAGCGCGCCCATTTCAGGATCAATGGTTTGCAGGGTTTGCCCGGTGCGCAAAGACAGCGCCGCTGCATCCCAATCACCGCCGCGCGCCAGACAAAAGATCCGGGCCGGAAATGTCGGGGCGATTTGCGGGGTTTCGGCCATAACCTCGCAGGCGCGATCCTCTTGCCCCAACAAAAGCGAGATATCAAACCAGCGTCGGAAAGATTCCGCATTTGGCTTGCCCAGCAATTCAAGCAAGGCAAGGGCGGGATCCAGCGCGCCCAGATCAAGCAGCTTGTCGATCCGGGCCACGAACAAAGCCCCCGTCGGATCGCCGTCATGCGGTGGCGAGAGTTCGGTGATCAAAAGCGTGTTCATCAACTGGCGCACGGCGGGCAGGGTGTCAGGTTGCTCGGCCCGGATCAGTCTGGCGATATCGGTTGATCGGCTTGACCCCCAAAGATCACGCGGCAACCCGGCGCGTTGTGCCGAGATAAGCCCAACGGCCGTGACACCGGGATTGGCAAGCGGCGTCACCGTGATCGGGGCGGGCAGGGCGGCGCTGCCGTTGTTGTGGTCAGCCTGGGTCGTGGGCCGCGCAAGGGACGCGGGCGTGGCCACCGATTGCGACAGCCAGTCGATTGCCGAAAGCGGTGCCTCTGCCCAGACCGGCACAGGTGCCGCACAAGCCATCATGGCCGCCAGAACGACAGGCGCTTTATTGGCCGACATTCAGATCAACCGGTTGTTCGACTTCGCTTTGCTCTGGACCCAGATCCCCGAGATAGGCATAGGCCACGACCCCGAGGAAACCGAATAAGGCGAATGTGGCAAGTGCCTTGAAGATGCGAAACATGTTTTCCTACTGTTGTAACCCGGTGCGGCTGTGGTGCCATCGGGTGATCTATATGACGGCTCTGTACCCGATGACGATATTATATATGGCATTTCTGACAACTTCACGCCATTCAGGACACGAAAGTTTTAACGACGGCGAAGAATTGCGCTTGGAATGTGGACACCCAAGAGGGAATTGGACCTGACTTGGCTATGGCGATGGGACTAAAACTGAAACGAAGCGTTGTGCTGGTTGGCATGATGGGCGCGGGCAAGACGGCCGTTGGCACAGCACTTGCACGCCAGCTTGGCGTGGATTTCCTTGATTCCGACGATGCTTTGGCCAAGGCCGCGCAGATGAGCGTGGCTGAAATCTTTGCGCGCGACGGCGAGGAATTCTTTCGCGCCCGCGAATCAGAGGTGCTGTTTCGGCTGTTGGCAGGCCAGCCTTGTGTGTTGTCGACGGGGGGCGGGGCGTTCCTGGCCGCGCAAAACCGCGCCGCGATTTCGGCGCATGGGGTGTCGGTATGGCTCAAGGCGGATCTGGAACTTTTGTGGCAAAGGGTGCGCCACAAATCGACCCGCCCGTTGCTGCGCACCGCTAACCCCAAGGCCACCCTTGCGGCCTTGGTGGCCGAACGCACCCCGGTCTATGCACTGGCAGATCTGGTGGTGACCGCACAGCCGGAATTCTCGATTGATGATATGGCGGGGGCCGTGCTTGCCGCATTGATAGCGCATGGCGACGCGATGGAGAAATGATGACCCAGGCAGATGAAACCGTCCATGTGGATTTGGGCGCGCGCGCCTATGATGTGCGGATCGGGCGCGGGTTGCTTGGCCGGGCGGGGGCCGAAATAGCCCCGCTTTTGCGGCGGCCCCGGGTGGCGGTGGTGACCGACGAAACCGTAGCCCCCTTGCATCTTGAAGCGCTGCGCGCCGGTCTTGGCGATATCGCGATGACATCGCTTTCCTTGCCAGCCGGAGAAGCCACGAAGGGCTGGCCCGAATTTTCGCGCTGTGTCGAATGGCTGTTGGCCGAAAAGATCGAGCGGCGAGATGTGGTCGTGGCCCTGGGCGGCGGTGTGATCGGCGATCTGGTCGGCTTTGCGTCGGCGGTCTTGCGGCGCGGGGTGCGGTTCGTGCAGATCCCGACAACGCTGTTGGCGCAGGTTGACAGTTCTGTGGGCGGCAAGACCGGCATCAACTCGACCCATGGCAAGAACCTGATCGGGGCCTTTCATCAACCCAGTCTGGTCTTGGCGGATATCGAGGTTTTGGGCACATTGGACGCGCGTGATTTTCTGGCCGGCTATGGCGAGGTGGTCAAATATGGGCTTTTGGGCGATGCGGCCTTTTTCTCGTGGCTTGAGGCAAACGGCCCGGCCATGGCGCGCGGCGATCAGGCGTTGCGCCAAAAGGTCGTGGCCCATTCGGTCGGCATGAAAGCCGCCATTGTTGCGCGCGATGAAACCGAAGAAGGCGAACGCGCGCTGTTGAACCTTGGCCATACCTTTTGCCATGCGCTTGAAGCGGCCACGGGCTATTCCGGGCGGCTTTTGCACGGCGAAGGCGTGGCCATCGGCTGTGCCTTGGCGTTTGAGCTAAGCCAAAGGCTTGGCCTGTGCAGCCAAGAGGCGCCAAGCCAGGTGCGCGCGCATCTGAAGGCCATGGGGATGAAATGCGACCTGTCCGACATTGAAGGTGATTTACCTGATGCTGACGGGCTTTTGGCGCTGATGGCGCAAGACAAGAAGGTGATCGACGGGCGCTTGCGCTTTGTGCTGGCGCAGGGGATCGGTGCGGCCTTTGTGGCCGAGGACGTGCCGGGCGATGTGGTCCGGCAGGTTTTGGCGGAAGCGCTGGGCGGGTAGGGGGCGGACGCGCCGCTTGGTCATTGCCGGTTGAAATAGAAGCTTAACCGCCTCCGGAAAGGCCGGGGCGTTCATTTGTCATCAACTTGATTTCTAGCTATTTCTTGCCCAAGCAGCATATCTGCGGCCGCCGACATGACCGGCCGCCCCATGTTACATCCGGCGTCACATCCGGCAATATATGAAGGGAGAGCATTGCCACGATGCGTCCTTGGCGATTGGCCGCAAGACGCTTGTGCCCGGACGCTTCATGACAGGTTCAAAGGCACGAACCGCAGCGCCTGTGGGCCCTGCGGTCAGCGCATCATAAAGGCGCATGCATCAGCCGCATCATCAGCCCGCAAGGGCCGAACCGTGGCATCTGGTGGCATGGCGATCAGAACGGGATTTCGTCATCCATGTCAGAACGCCCGCCGCCAGCCGGTGCCGATCCGCCCCGATCACCGTAACCACCACCGGCCGAGCCGCCATCATCATAGCCGACCGAACCGCCACCACCGCCACCAGCTGATCCGCCGCCGCCATCGCGACCGTCAAGCATCACAAGGGTGGAGCCGAAATTGCGCAACACCACTTCGGTTGAATACCGGTCAGCGCCTGACTGGTCTTGCCATTTGCGGGTTTCCAAGGCGCCTTCGATATAGATCTTGGAGCCTTTGCGCAGATATTGCTCGGCCACGCGCACCAGCCCTTCGGAAAAGATCGCAACCGAATGCCATTCGGTCTTTTCCTTACGCTCGCCCGATTGCTTGTCGCGCCACGTCTCCGAGGTGGCAATGCGCAGGTTGCAAACCTTGCCGCCATTGGGAAATGACCGCACTTCGGGGTCGCGCCCCAGATTGCCAATCAAAATGACCTTGTTCACTGACCCAGCCATGCCTTCATCCTTTCGCGATTCCGTTTTCCGCTTTAGACCATCCGGTCCTGGGTAAGGAAAGGTAAATTCCGACAATCACCGCCGGGAATTTCGCCTGTCACTCTGGTTACAGGTGACACAAACTGCGGCACATGGACCCTAAGTTCAATGGCCGCCGCCGCCCGGACGGGCCAAGTCTCCGGATGCGTCAATGTACAATGCGTTGGCTACGACAGGAGAAAAGACATGAAAATTATCGCAAGAATGGCGGCTTGTTCCGCGATCGCCTTGTGCATCGGTGTACCGGCATTTGCCGATAGCGACACAGCGATGGATGCTACGACAGAACAGGCCGTAACCACCAAGCTGACAGCCGAGGGCTATGAGGTGCGCTCGGTCGCCATGGAAGGCGATTTGATCGAAGTCTATGTGCTCAAAGACGGCAAGAAGCAGGAGCTTTTTCTGGATGCCGATCTCAATGTTGTGAAAACCAACTGACGCTGCGGTCACGTTCAAGGTTTTTAGCGGCCAAGGTTTTTAGCGGCCAAGGTTTTTAGCGGCCAAGGTTTTTAGCGGCGCGACGGATTGTTGCGCCGCATCCTTCATATGACAGGAATGAATGATGGACAGGGTGAAGGTCTGGGATCCGGTTGTGCGGATCTTTCATTGGGCGCTGGTCATGTGTTTTGGCGCCAATGCGCTTGTGGTCGATGCCGAAAGCGATCTGCATCAGACCATCGGCTATGGTGTCGTCGGGCTGATCGGCTTGCGGATTGTCTGGGGCCTGGTCGGCACCCGGCATGCGCGGTTTGCGGATTTTCCGCCATCAATCGGCG
>JBATTI010000436.1:0-6715 GCA_049670445.1 Albidovulum sp.
AATTTGCCAATGCAACAGCATCGCCGGTGCCGCTGCCTTTGCCGATTGCCGCCCTTGCCAGTGGCCTTGGATTGCTGGGCCTGATGCGCCGCCGCCGCCGCGCGTAAGTCAGCCACAACAGACATAAAGATAGCCTCTGCGCCCGGTTCGCAGAGGCTTTTTTGATCCTGTGCCATCGAACCTCCCCCCCCCACACACAAAATGGCTGCAAGACTGGTCAGATCTGCGTTCACCGCAGCGCGAGAATGCGGCATAAATGTGGTGAAATGTTGCCATTATTGCAACCTGATCGTCTAAATATTGACATAATTGCGCCCGGACCTATCATCTCTGCCCAGAGGGGATTGGTAATGTCAGTGGTTTTTAGTTTTCAGTCGTGGTCTGCGTGGTCTTACCCCCACGCGCCCTTTGGTGGTTTACGGTATTCAGATTTAAATAAAATGATTTACGCGCAGGATCTTAAGGCACTTCTGGGGCGTTTTCTGCCACCGAATGATGACGCTTGCGCGAATCTTCCTCGCACAGAAAGACAGCCGTCTTTGGCCAACGCCGGATGCGCTAATATCTTGTTTACCACGTTCGGCCAAACTGACAAAGACACCACCGCCTGCACCGAAGCCCCTGAAGGAATGCCTGAGCTTGGACATCGCCCACCACCGCAAGGCCTTACCGGCCCGCAAATCAGCCCTGAACCGTCTTTGGGCGGGGGCGTTGTAGCATGACCGGGCTTGGCAAACATCGGGTGCTTGTTACCGGCGGCGCAGGGTTCATCGGGGCGCATGCCTGCAAAGCGCTTGCCGAAGCCGGCGCCTTGCCGGTGGCCTTCGACAATCTGTCCACGGGCCATGCGGATGCCGCACGCTGGGGGCCTTTGGTGCGCGGCGATGTGCGCGACCGGGGGGCATTGACCTCGGCCATGCGGCAGTTCCGCATCTCGACGGTCATGCATTTCGCCGCATCCGCCTATGTCGGTGAATCGGTCACCAACCCCGCGATCTACTTCGATAACAACGTGGGCGGGATGATTTCGCTTTTGGATGCCGCAAGAGAGGCGCGCGTCGGGCAGATCGTCTTTTCGTCAAGCTGTGCGACTTACGGCGCGCCTGACGTATTGCCGATTTCGGAATTCACGCCGCAAATGCCGATCAATCCCTACGGGCGCACCAAGCTCATCTGCGAACAGATGCTGGCCGATTACAGCGCGGCTTACGGCTTGCGCCATGTCTGCCTGCGCTATTTCAACGCCGCCGGTGCCGACCCATCGGGGGTGATCCCGGAACGGCATGAACCTGAAACCCATCTGTTGCCGCTGGCCATGCGGGCGGCGCAAGGGGGCACACCGCTTCAGATTTTCGGGAAGGATTATGACACCCCCGATGGCACCTGCATTCGCGATTATATTCACGTCTGCGATCTGGCGCGCGGCCACCTTCTTGCCCTGCGCCACCTCGATAGCGGGCAAGGCAATCTGAGTGTCAATCTTGGCAGCGGAAGCGGCCATTCGGTGCTTGACGTGGTGGCCGCCGTGACCCGCGCCACCGGCAAACAGGTGCCCTTGCGCTTCGCGGCCCGCCGGGCGGGCGATCCGGCCGTCTTGCTGGCTGATCCGAGCCTGGCCAAGCGTGTCTTGGGGTTCCAGACAGAAATGTCGGATATCGACACGATGGTCGGGACGATCTCGGGCGATGGCCGGGTTTTCGCACCGATCCCTCAGCCGGTTCGGGATGCGAAAATTGCCTGATCAGATCCATAAGGATCACGCCTATACCGTATCGGCCCTATCGCGCGCCCAAAGGTGGAAATATCTTGCTTTCAGCGCGGCCTGGGCGGCCTCGGCACTGTTCTTTTGGGGCTGGTGGTTCGACCCGGCGCATAACCTGGGAACTTTCCGGCTCTCGGTCATCTCATTCTGCATCGGCTGGCTTTATGTGATGCAGCTTTATTTCATTGTGATTTTGCAATGTGCCCGTGTGCCGGGCACCCCTGCCCCCGCGCCGGGACAGCTGCGGGTCGCGATGATCGTCACCAAAACCCCGTCAGAGCCTTTTGCGCTGGTGCGTCAGACCCTTGAAGGCATGCTGGCGCAAGATTATCCGCATGATACCTGGCTTGCCGATGAAGACCCAAGCGATGAAACGCTCGATTGGTGTGCCCTTCACAATGTAAATATCTCTTGCCGCAAGGGTATTGATGACTATCACCGGCCAAGCTGGCCGCGGCGGCGGCGGTGCAAGGAAGGCAATCTGGCCTATTTCTACGATCGCTGGGGATATGACCATTACGATATCGTCGCCCAGTTCGACGCCGATCACATTCCCGAACCGACCTATCTGCAAGAAGTCCTGCGCCCCTTTGCCGACCCCAAGGTGGGCTATGTCAGCGCGCCATCAATCTGTTCGCGCAATGCGCATGACAGTTGGGCGGCGCGCGCCCGGCTGCACACAGAGGCCGCGTTTCACGGCGTCGTGCAGACCGGTTTTGCCGGCGCCCTTGCGCCAATGTGCATCGGATCGCATTACACAGTGCGCACCAAGGCCCTGAAAGAGGCCGGGGGGCTGGGCCCTGAACTCGCGGAAGACCATTCAACCTCCATGCTGATGGCCGCGAAGGGCTGGCGCGGGGTACATGCCATCAACGCCATTGCCCATGGCGACGGCCCGGCGAATGCCGCCGACCTTGCGACGCAGGAATTTCAGTGGTCGCGCAGCTTGCTGACACTGCTGTTGCAATATTCCGGCCCCTACCTGGCCGCGATGCCCCTGCGCCTTCGCTTTCAGTTCGTCTTGTGCCAGCTATGGTATCCGATCTTTGCGGCCTGCATGACGGCGCTTTATCTTGTGCCGATCTTCGCGCTGGTTTTTGACATGCGCTATGCCGATGTCACCTACCCCGCCTTCATCGGCCATGCATCACCAACCGTTCTTGTGCTGATCGCTTGCGCCTATGCGATGCGCGCGGATGGTTTCATGCGCCCCGGCGATGCCCGGATCATCAGTTGGGACAAGGGGCTTTTTCTTGGCCTGCAATGGCCTTGGGTGCTTTGGGGCTGCCTTATGGCCCTGCGCGACAAGATCACCGGCAGCTTCGTCGATTTCCGCGTGACGCCCAAAGGCGACGCGGCCACACGGCAGATCCCCAAACGGGTGGTGAATGTCTATATCCTCTTGGCTTTGGGATGTTTGCTGCCGGTTTTCTTGGCCGACAGGCTAAGTGCTGCGCGCGGCTTTTATATTCTGTCGATCATCAACGGTGTGATCTACACAGCCATCGTTGCCATGATCGCCTACCAGCATGTCAAGGAAAACGGGCCCCTCCATCTGGGGCGGATGTGGAAGAGCGGCTATTCCATCGTGACCTCGGCGGCACTGGTTATTGTGGTTGCCAGTGCGGTGGCTTATCGTGGTCTGGAAAGCCTTTATGCGCTAAGCTTGGGGATGGAACCGCTGCGCATCGCACGGGCAGAATATTCGGCCTCCGGCGCGGGCGTCGGCGGCAAGACGATTGTGCATTTTCGCTTTGATCCGGGGTGGAATTAAGGCAATAGGATCACAACTGAGGGTAAGGCAAAGAAAGGAAGCCGCATATGTGGCTATCAAAAAATAAAGCCGAGCAGAGCATGTTTTGGAGAATGTCCGCCGTCATCGCATTGACGGCATTTCTGGGCCTGGGTGTGGGCGCGGCCAATGCCGCCCCCCCCGGCGATGTCCCCTTTGGGGCCTATGATCCCGGCGGTGACTTCACCGATGATCCCGATCTGGTGATCGAGCATCTGTTCTTGCCTTGGGAAGACGTCTACCTTCCCTCGCTGAACGATGCGGATGCCTATGCACAAGAGCGTGGGCGCGCGCTTTTGGTGACGCTGGAGCCTTGGACATGGTCGCGCAGCGAACGCAATACCCCGCAATATCTGCGCCGCGGGATTGCCAGTGGCGAATATGACGAAAACATGCGCCAGATCTGCACCGTGATGGGAGAGCTGCAAAGCTCCGTCACGCTCCGCTGGGGGCATGAGATGGACGATTCTTCCGGTCAGTTCATCTGGGCCGGCTGGAAGCCCGAAGATTACATCTCGGCCTATCGCCGCATGATCGACATCTGCCGCGCCGCTGCGCCGAACATCCGCGTGATGTGGTCGCCCTTGGGCGATGAAGGCATGCAGGCCTATTACCCCGGCGATGATTACGTCGATATCGTCGGCGTGTCGGTCTTTGGCCTGCAAGCCTGGGATCAGGCCAAGTTTGGCGGTGATCGTGGCTTTACCGATATTTTCGGGCCCCGCTACGAACGCGCGGCCAGCTTCGGCAAGCCGGTGGTGGTTGCCGAGCTGGGCTATTCCGGGTCGCAAGTCTATGTCGACAACTGGGAAAATTCGGTTCGCATCACCCGCCCCGAATATCCGCAGCTGGTCGGTCTGGTCTATTTCGACCAGCGCGAGGTTTACCCATGGCCCGAAAATTTTGGCTTGCCTGACTGGCGGCTTGCCAACCGGGTGATCAATTAGGCCCCGCAGACCCGCCTGAAGAGATCCATAGGATATGACAAAATTCAATCAGGGCCGCAGTCGCAAACTGCGGCCCTGATCCTTTTGGCAACCAGGTGTGTTCATTACGCCCACCGCCCGATGCACGCCCAGATGCGCTGACCTCCATCACCATTTTTTTGCCGTAATTGGCGGGAAATCAGGCCTTGGAGGGCATAAAATCGGCGCATTGCCTTGCTACCAAATACCTCAGCTGTCCCGGCCATGCGTCAGGGCGATGCGATTTAGCGGCGCCATCTTTGGCCACCGACTGCGCGTTTCGCCTTGTTTGGCACGAAAAATTTGCGAGGTAATATTGGTGGCATATGTCCCAACCATTTTGAAGACAACGCTGACCGCAACTGTCGTCATTGTCATGGCAAGCGCGGCAAGTTTTGCAAAATCTTCCGGAAACCGTGCCAATTCTGTTGTTCACATTCCCGGGGCCGCAATGGCCTTTGACTGGCACGCCAAGAAATCCACAGCCTCAAGCGCAGGCACATTGCAACGCGCGACACTGGTCAGCACATCAGGCACCACCAACACCACATCCAAGCGCTTTTTCGGCAAGGGGTCTTATATCTGCTCGCCCGCTGGGTTTGGCAAGAAGTCGCGCTGTTTTGCGCGGTAAACCACTTGCTTAGCGGGTCTGAATGCCGCGCAGATATTCGCTTAGGGCGTATAGCTGTGCGGGCACCGGCGTTTCAATGCCATCACCGGTTTCAACCAGCACCATGGGCCCATCCGCAAGCAAGGCCCCCATTTCGGGCATGATCGAGCCGTGATCATTCTTGCGGGTATAGCCGTCAATCACAGACATAACCTTGACCGTTGGAAAGACGCCGCCGTTGCGCGCCGATATTCTGGTCAGATCGGCAGGCTTCCGGGCCAGATCACCGGCAAGCGGCCCGTCGCCCTTCCCCTGATCGCCATGGCAGCTTTGGCAAAACCCCTGGTAAAGCGCTTGGCCCGAGGGCGGCGGCGGTGCCTTTGGCACACAGGCCCCGATCACGAAAGACCCCAGCACGGCCCATGTCACTTTCAAAATCGACATATCAACCTCCGATAACCCATATCGTAGCCACTATGACCATGTCGCGGCTTTTGCGATTTGATCTGGGTCAGGTCGGCGTGTCGGCGACGCGGCCATGGTGCAGGCGCACAACCCGGTCCATCCGGGCGGCAAGATCGGGGTTATGGGTGGCAATCAGCGCCGACAGCCCGGTGGCGCGCACCGTCTCCATCAACACCGCAAAGACCTGATCGGCGGTTTCAGGGTCCAGATTGCCGGTCGGCTCATCCGCCAGCAAAAGCTTGGGGCCATTGGCCAGGGCCCGGCAAAACGCCACGCGCTGCTGCTCTCCGCCCGACAGTTCCGCCGGGCGATGTGCGGCCCGGTCACTCAGCCCCACACGCGCCAGAAGATCGCGCGCCCGCGCCTTGGCAACGGCCGCAGGCACGGCATTGGCAAGCTGCGGCAGGATGATGTTTTCGGCCGCAGAAAATTCCGGCAGCAAATGGTGGAATTGGTAGACAAAGCCCAGATCCGCGCGCCGCAGTGCCGTGCGCGCGCCGTCGCCCTGGCCACTCATATCGCGCCCGGCAATGCGAATAGAGCCGCTGTCGGGCGTGTCCAAAAGCCCCGCAATATGCAAAAGCGTTGATTTCCCCGCTCCCGAAGGGGCGACAAGCGCCACGACCTCACCCGCCGCCACGCTAAGATCCAAACCGTTCAGCACCATCACCTCAGACGGTTTGCCGCGGTTATAGGCTTTGCTAACGCCCAGAATTTCCAGCACCGGATCACTCATACCGCAGCGCCTCCACCGGGTTCATCCGGGCCGCCCGGCGCGCGGGAAAAATGGTGACGATGAAGGACAAGATCAGCGAAAGGCTGACCGCGCGCGCCACATCCCACCCCTGCAACTTTGCCGGCAATCGGTAGATACCCCGGATCGACGGATCCCACGCCCCCCCGCCCGAGAAATAATTCACCGCCGACATGATACCATCGACGTTCCACGCAATCATGCAGCCAAGCACGACGCCGGCAATGGTGCCAATCACCCCGGTGAAGGCGCCGCACAGGAAAAACACCCGCATGATCGAGCCTTCGGTCAGGCCCATGGTGCGCAAAATGCCAATATCGCGGCCCTTGTTCTTGACCAGCATCACCAGCCCCGAGGTGATGTTCAT
>JBATTI010000437.1:0-4193 GCA_049670445.1 Albidovulum sp.
CCTGCCAGCACCACCCCGTCAACCGGCATCCGCGCCCCCGGCCGCACCCGCAAATGATCGCCCACCGCCAGCGCCGCCACCGGCACCAGCATCTCGGCCCCGCCGACAAGCCGGATCGCGCGCGGCACTTCCAGCGCCGACAGCTCTTCCGCGGCGGACCGCGCGGCGGCGCGGCTGCGGTAGTCAAGATAGCGCCCGGCCAAAAGGAAAAAGCACAAGGATACGGCCGCATCGAAATAGGCATGCTCTCCGCCCTGCGCGGTCTCATATAGCGACATGGAGACCGACAAGATCAGCGCCAGCGATATCGGCACATCCATTCCCAGCCGCCCGGCGCGCAGCGAGGCCCAGGCGCTTGCAAAAAACGGCTGCCCGGAAAAGGCCAGAACCGGCAGCGCAATCGCAGCACTTATCCAATGGAACAGATCGCGGGTTGCGGCCTCGGCCCCCGACCAGACCGCCACCGACAACAGCATGATGTTCATCATCGCAAAGCCCGCAACGCCCAGCCGCATCAGCAAATCGCGCGCGCGCGCCTCGGATGCGGTGGTGGTCAAAAGGCCGGGGTCAAGTTCCAGCGCCACGTGGCCGGCATCCGCCAGACAGGCGATCAGCCGCTCTGGCGTCACCGCTGATGTGGCTTGCACCTCCACCCGCCGGCGGGTCAGATTGACCCTTGCTGCCCCAACACCCGGCACGGCCAGCAAGGCCGCTTCGATTGACGAGATCGCCGCCGCATCGGCGGCATCCGGCACCGACAAAACCAGCCCCGCGGCCGCCATAAGCGCGCGGTTTTGCGCCAGTATCTCGGGCGCTGGCAGGGCAATACAGGCAGGACAGGCCGCAACCGACATGGGCTAGCCCTTCACAACAAGATCAAGGCGCTGGTGAAACCTTATGCCATCGGCAGATTGTGCCTCAAGCAAGATCATCCACTTGCCCCGATCAAGCGCCACGGGCGCGGAATAGACACCGTTTGAATAGGTGAAATCGGGCGTCATATCCTGGGCGGCCTCGGTGGTGCGGCCCAAGACCGTGGTCAGTGCCGCCACCTTGACAGCTGCCCCGGCGCGGTCAAGGAAGCGCAGGCTCAGCCGCCCGTTTTCATAGCTGTGCGACAAGCGCCAGCCCAAAGCCTTTTGCGCCGCCATCTCGCGATCAAAGCTTTGGCTGGCCACGTAGGAATTGGGAACCTCAAGCCCCGGAAAAGTCTGCACCGCCTTGATCGCCATTGTCAGATTGACCGCGATGATGACGCCAAAGAAGGCGGCTGTGATCATGAAGACCTTTCGGCCGGTCAATTCGCCCGTCATCTTGTTTCCCCTTTCCCGTTAAAGACCGTGTCGGCATGAACCCGTTCGCCTTCTTCGCGCATGTCGGCCACCCAGATGCGCAGATCCGTGCGGTTGGCCACCGCGCCTGCACTGCCTGGCGCGGCCGAGACATAGACACGCTGGGTCGCGGTCGCATCAGCGGGCACGGTCACCACCGTCTGGCTTTGCCCTTCCAGCGACAAGACCAGGGGCGCGTCAGAGCTGAGCGTGATTTCAAAGGGGCGATCCTCGCCGTGTTTGTTGTGCAAGCGCAGTTCGTAGGTGTTGCGGATGGTGCCATCGGCCAGCGTCACGAACAGCGGATTTCGGGTGGGCGTCACGTTGAACCCGATCGGCGAGCGCATGAACAAGGCCACGATCATCGCCACGCCAACCCCGGCCCAAAGCGCCGAGTAAAGCAAGGTGCGGGGGCGGAAGATATGTTTCCAGATGTCCTTGGCCGCCCCCCCGGCGCGTTCGTCGCCTTCATCTTTCAGCGCCATATAGGCGATCAGGCCGCGCGGTTTGCCGATGCGGTCCATCACCTCATCACAGGCATCGATGCACAAGGCGCAGGTGATGCATTCCAATTGCTGCCCTTTGCGAATGTCGATCCCCATCGGGCAGACATTCACGCAAGCCATGCAATCGATACAGTCGCCCTGCCCCGCATCGTCATCGGATTTGCGAAGCTTGCCGCGCGGCTCTCCGCGCCAGTCGCGATAAGCGACGACCAAAGTATCTTCGTCCATCATCGCCGCCTGAATGCGCGGCCATGGACAGGCGTAGATGCAAATCTGTTCGCGCGCAAAACCGCCAAAGAAGAAGGTGGTCAGCGTCATGACGGCAATCGTGCCGTAAGCAATCGGATGCGCCGTCCCCGCCGCCAGATCGGCCAAAAGCCCGGGCGCGTCGGTGAAGTAAAACACCCAAGCCCCGCCCGTCGCCAGCCCGATGATCAGCCAGACCAGCCATTTGAACAGCCGCAGCCGGATCTTGCGGCCATCCCATTTGTGGTGCCACAACCGGACCCGCGCGTTGCGGTCGCCCTCGATCCAGCGTTCAACCAGAATGAACAGATCGGTCCAGACCGTTTGCGGGCAGGCATAGCCACACCACACACGGCCCAGCGCCGAGGTGAACAAGAAAAGCCCCAGCCCCGCCATGATCAACAGGCCCGCGACGAAGTAGAATTCATCTGGCCATATCTCGATCATGAAAAAGAAGAACCGCCGGTTGGCCAGATCGACCAAAACCGCCTGGTCGGGCAATGCGGGGCCACGGTCCCAACGGATCCAGGGCACCAGATAGTAGATGCCAAGCGTTACCGCCATGATCAGCCATTTGAGGTTGCGAAAATTGCCTTTGACCCGGCGCGGAAACACCGGTTCATGGGCCGCATAAAGCGGCGCGTCGGGTTGGCTGGGGCTGTCCGTCATCTGCACGTCTTTCTGTTCGCACCGCCCCCTTATGACGCTTGGGGGCGTGACCAGCTTTGACATAGGTCAACCCTGTTCCGGTATCGGGCATCCGGTATCGGGATTTATCGGTTGCCCGCATGGCGCAAAAACACCATGGCGCAAAAACACCGGCCCCCTTTTGGAAACGCGCGAACAGGAAAGGGGGCCGGTGGCGGCCCTTGGGTTTGGCACAAGCGCCGGTGTTGCCATGATTGATGCCTTTGCCGCGCCCCGCCTTGATGTAAATCAACCTCCTTTGGTGTTTTCTGCCTTCACCAGCCGCAAGGCCCAGCTTGAAAACAGCCGCGCAGAGGGGCGCTGCACACCGGCGCGGGTCACAAGAAAATATCCCTCCCGCTCCCGGTCATCAAACATCGCCCGCAACCTGCCTGCCGCGATGTCGGCCTCTATGAATGCGCGCGCAATCACCGCAATGCCCTGCCCGTCACGTGCGGCGTCAAGCATCAGATTTCCGGGCAATGATGTCAGCCCGATCGCCGCATCGCGCGCCACCCCGTGCCGATCAAAAAACCCGGTCGCCTCATTGGTGCCCAGCTCTTGCAGCCATGGCAGATCGGCCAGATCGGCCACCCCCCTGATCACGCGATCGCCGATCAGCTTGGGTGCCGCGACCACCACAACCGAAGAGGCCAGCAGCAGCCGCGCCTCGGTTCCCGGCCAGATGCCGTTGCCATAGCGCAGCGCAATATCTGCACCACCGGAGCCAAGAGGGCGAACTTCGGATGACGCGTCAATCGTCAGATCCACGCCCGGTTGACAGGCCCGAAAATCGGCCAGGCGCGGCATCAGCCAGCCGATTGCGAAGGCCGATGTGGTGGTGATGTGCAAGGGGCGTGCGTGATCGCGGTCGGTCAATGTTTCGACCGCGCCTGCAATTTCGTCAAAGCCCGATTGCAAGGCCGCCGCCAGCATCCGCCCCGCCGCAGTCAGCGCCAACCCGCGCCCGCTGCGGTCCAGCAAGGCGATGCCCATATGCGCCTCAAGCGCGGTCAGCTGCTGGCTGATCGCCGCGTGCGATACATTCAATAGCCCGCCCGCCTCGGCAAGACTGCCAGCCTCGGCAAAGGCGGAAAAGGCGCGCAGGGCGCTTAGGGGGGGCAAGGTCTTCCACGCAATCATGTAATATTTACTTAACGTTGAGAATTTTTCCTGAGTCGCAATTTATGGGGTTTTGCCCAATATTGAAAGGGCAAACACCGATGAAAAGGAGAGAGTTATGTTAAGTATACTTGCAGACAGCCTGATGATCGCCACCCGCACCAATAAAAGCTGGGTACGGGAGGTTCGCCCGCCCGAGGACAAGGCCCGCCGGGACCGGTATTTCTGGCAAGGGCGCCGCGGGCGGCAGGTCAACCTGGATGATCTTTGAACGACGATGGGCCCGGTGGCATTCGCAACC
>JBATTI010000438.1:0-8084 GCA_049670445.1 Albidovulum sp.
CTCATGCGGCAATCATGCCAATCCCAAAGTGGCAACATTTTGCGCTGCCCTTTGGCCCACTTTTACTCTGCCGTTGACATGCGATGGATACGGAAGGTGGGGGTGAACAACTTTCGACGTTCTACCATAGCTTCTCAGAGTGAAACTGACACAAACTCGTGCATAGCTGTCACTCCATCACTAAGGATGAACGGCAACAAAGTCCGCAAAGCGGAATTTGACCCCTATTCGCCCAATACCCCCCCCGCCGAAGCGGGGGGGTTGCGGTTTGGGGGTTACTCTGCTGTCAACAGGGGTGGTTTCGCCCCTGAAAGCCGTGGTTTTTCCGGCTCCATCACCTCAAGTGCGATGGCGCTGTCCTTGACCACAACCTTGACCAGCCCGCCTTTGGTCAACTTGCCGAACAGCAATTCTTCGGCCAGCGGTTTCTTGATATGCTCTTGAATGACCCGTCCAAGGGGCCTTGCGCCCATGCGGTCGTCATAGCCCTTGTCGGCCAGCCATTCGGCGGCTTCCCGGGTCAGTTCGATATGGACATTGCGGTCCATCAGCTGGGCTTCCAGTTGCAGCACGAACTTGTCGACCACTTGCAAGATCACCTCGCGCGGCAATGCCCCGAACGCGATTACGGCATCCAGACGGTTGCGGAATTCGGGCGTAAAGGTTCGCTCGATCGCCGCTGTATCCTCGCCTTCGCGCTTGTCGCGGCCAAAGCCGATGGCGGATTTGGCCATATCGGCTGCACCCGCATTGGTGGTCATGATCAAGATCACGTTGCGGAAATCCACCTGACGGCCATTGTGATCCGTCAGTTTCCCGTGATCCATCACCTGCAACAAGATGTTGTAGACATCCGGATGGGCTTTCTCAATCTCGTCCAGAAGCAAGACGCAATGGGGATGTTGATCAATCCCATCGGTCAAAAGCCCGCCCTGATCAAAGCCGACATACCCCGGAGGCGCGCCGATCAGCCGTGAAACCGCGTGTTTCTCCATATATTCCGACATGTCAAACCGCAAAAGCTCCACCCCCAGCGAATCCGCCAGTTGTTTGGCCACCTCGGTTTTGCCAACGCCCGTGGGCCCTGCGAACAGATAGTTGCCGATGGGCTTTTCGGGTTCGCGCAGACCTGCCCGCGCCAGTTTGATCGCCGATGACAATGCGGTGATCGCCTGATCTTGCCCGAACACCACGCGCTTGAGCGTTTTCTCCAGATCGCGCAGCACCTCGGCATCGTCTTTTGAGACATTGCGCGGGGGGATACGGGCGATTTTGGCCACCACGGCCTCAATCTCTTTGGGGCCGATGGTTTTGCGGCGCCGGGATTCCGCCACCAGATGCTGGGCTGCCCCGGCTTCATCAATGACGTCAATCGCCTTGTCGGGCAGCTTGCGGTCATGGATATAGCGCGCGGAAAGGTCGACCGCTGATTTGATCGCATCTTGCGTATAGCGCAGATCGTGGTGCTTCTCAAAATAGGGCTTCAGACCCATCAGGATCTTGACGGTATCGTCAACCGAAGGTTCATTCACGTCGATTTTCTGGAACCGGCGCGACAGCGCGCGGTCCTTTTCGAAATGCTGGCGGAATTCCTTATAGGTGGTCGATCCCATGCAGCGCAGCTTGCCGCCCTGCAATGCGGGTTTCAGAAGGTTGGACGCATCCATCGCCCCACCAGAGGTCGCACCCGCGCCGATAACGGTATGGATCTCATCAATGAACAAAATCGCATCGGGGTGTTCTTCCAGCTCTTTGACCACCGCTTTCAGACGTTCCTCGAAATCGCCGCGATAGCGTGTGCCAGCCAGAAGCGCGCCCATATCAAGCGAGAAAATCGTGGAATTCGCCAAGATATCAGGGGTTTCGCCACGGGTGATCTTCAGCGCCAGCCCTTCGGCGATGGCGGTTTTTCCCACGCCGGGATCGCCGACCAAAAGCGGGTTGTTCTTGCGGCGGCGGCAAAGCACCTGGATGCAACGCTCCACCTCTGCATCGCGGCCGATCAGCGGATCAATATCGCCCTTTTTCGATTTGACGTTCAGATCGACGCAATATTTGCCAAGCGCACTTTCTTTCGCCTCAACCTCGGCATCGGGTTGATCGTCGATATCGTCGGGCGCACCGGTAATCGGGCGCGCCTCGCCAAAGCTTGGGTTTTTGGCGACGCCATGGGCGATGAAATTCACCGCGTCATAGCGGGTCATATCTTGTTCTTGCAAGAAGAAGGCCGCGTTCGATTCGCGTTCGGCAAAGATCGCGACCAGAACGTTGGCGCCGGTCACTTCGGTGCGGCCAGAAGATTGCACATGGATCGCGGCCCGCTGGATAACGCGCTGGAATGCGGCCGTAGGCACCGCTTCGGAGCCTTCGACATCGGTTACCAATGTCGAGAGGTCATCATCAATGAATTCGACCAAGGTGCTGCGCAATTCGTCAACATCGACCGAACAGGCGCGCATGACCTTCGCGGCTTCGGGTTCATCGATCAGCGACAAAAGCAGATGTTCGAGCGTGGCAAGTTCATGACGGCGGGCATTGGCCAAAGCCAAGGCCGCGTGAATCGCGTGTTCCAGCGTGTTTGAAAATGACGGCACCTTGCGGGCTCCTTTCTTCCTGGTGGGGCTGAGGCAGAAGACCCCATGACCACACCATGGCCTGATACTCTTAAAGTTCGGTGTGAATTCCGGCAGCTTCAAGGGGGAAATGTGCCGAAACATCTTTTCGTGTGGTAACTGACGCAAATTGTGATCGTTTTGTGAACATTCCGGCGTGGTTGCCGAGGCTGTTCGCAATGTCACGCCCTGCCAGGAAGCCGGCTTAGTCCGCTTTGAGCCCACACTGTGAATTCGATTTTCGCGCTGCGTGTGCTCGCGGCGCAGGAAATGCTGCGTGAGTGAAATATATAGTGCTTAACAGCAGCGGGAGAACCAGCCGTTAATGCGACGCGCAGCAATTTTGAAACCATGGATTCACACATCGGCGGCCACTCTTGCCATTCGCTAGACCCGCTCAAACAGCTGCCATCCGCAGCTTTGTTCTACCGTAAATCATTGTCGGCAAGCATTGTTGCTGGTCGTTTTTGCTCGCTGCGATTGTTTGACCGTAGGCCGATGACGGCAAATTTCAGACGAACGATACGATAAGATGTGCTTGTGAGACGGCTTTTCCGAAACTGCTGGCGCTGAGGGATTCTTAAATGACGTTTCGACTCTTACGTCGGCGCGAATTCAACTCCGTCGGCTTTTTTGGCCTGACCCAACAGTTGGTTCGATTTGAAAATTAGCACCAATGATCTGGCCACTGACAGCTCTAGCGTTAGAGGCGACGTAACACTACGCAAGCTGTTCCGCCCGATGCAATTCGTCCACCCTCTAGCAAGCCAGCGAAGGCAGAGATTCGGTGGGCGACTTATGCGGCGCTTTGTGAAGATGGTTTGAATTGGTTGACTTAGCCACTTCGAGTGTGTGGTCGATTTTCGACATAACGTATTGCTTTATAGTGACATTATACCACGAAAAAAATTTCGTTGACAAAATAAGGGAGGGCAACCAACATCTTATGGAAACGTTTCCATTACTGAGGAACGTCGACTATAAAGGAGGACGTCGGTGAAATCTGCGCGCATGAACAGGCTGTTTGGCATTTCGGGTAATTGTTTTGACGTGGCAATTGACCACGGTATGTTCAATGAAAAGGCTTTCCTCGGCGGCATCGAAAACATGCACGACGCCATCTCGATTGTGGCAAGTGCGGCACCGGATGCGATTCAACTCCCCCCGGGTACTGCGCCCATTTTGCAAACCATTCCCGGTAAGGGTCGTCCGGCCTTGGTCTTGCGTACGGATATTGCCAATGTCTATGGCAATCCCTTGCCGAGATCGCTCTTTTCGGAAGTGATTGCCGATCCCGTCGAGCAGGGTTTGGCCCTAGATGCGGCCTGTGTGGTGGTGAATCTGCTGATGTTACCTGGCCAGCCCGAAGTGCATCAGGCCTGCATCCAGAACATCAACCGGTTGAAGCGCGCCTGCGATCTGGCGGGGATGCCGCTAATGGTCGAACCGTTGGTGATGCAAGACAACGCCAAGGCCGGTGGGGGCTATATGGTGGACGGCGATCTTGAAAAGATCCTGCCGTTGGTGCGTCAGGCCGTGGAATTGGGTGCGGACATTATCAAGGCCGATCCGTGCGACGTTGTTCCCGAGTATCACCGGGTGATCGAGATTGCCCAAGGCGTTCCGGTTTTGGTGCGCGGTGGCGGCAAGGTTTCGGACAAAGAAATTCTGACGCGGACCGAAACCCTGATGAAGCAAGGGGCGCGCGGCATCGTTTATGGACGCAATGTGATCCACCACGACAACCCCGCGGGCATGACAAAAGCGTTGATGGCCGTGGTCCATGACGGCGCATCCGTGGCCGATGCATTGGCGATGATCGCATGAGCCGTGTTGTCAAATTCGGCGTCATCGGATGCGGACTTATGGGGCGCGAGTTTGCCTCGACCGCTGCACGCTGGCTGCATTTGACCGAAACCAAAGCACGCCCAGAGATCGTTGCAGTCTGTGACACCAATACCGACCTCATGGATTGGTTTTCGAACAATCTGTCCAGCGTGACGCAAAAGGTGACAGACTACAAAGAGATGCTGGCCAATCCGGAAGTTGAGGCGATCTATTGCGCGCTTCCGCATGTGCTGCACGATCAAGTGTATCCAGAGATTTTGGCTGCCGGGAAACATCTGTTCGGCGAAAAACCCTTTGGCATGGACGCCGCCGCGAATGCGCGCATTCAGGCCGCGATTGACGCGCATCCTGATGTGATAGTGCGGTGCTCGTCCGAGATGCCGTTTTATCCCGGCGCACAAAAAGTCATCAATCTTGTGCGCTCGGGCGAACTGGGAGAGATCATCGAAGTAGAGGCCGCATTTTTGCATTCCTCTGATCTTGATCCGGACAAGCCGATCAACTGGAAACGGATGGTCGAGGTGAACGGTGCCTATGGTTGTATGGGTGATCTGGGTATGCATGTGCTGCATGTGCCTTTGCGTCTTGGCTGGCGCCCCGCCCACGTCTCGGCTGCTCTGGTCAACCGGTTTCGCACCCGTCCGGACGGCAAAGGCGACACAGTGCCCTGCGAAACTTGGGACAATGCCACGATCACGGGTCATGTCGAGGACGCGGGCGGTGGCTTTCCGCTTGTGTTGAAAACCTGGCGTATTTCCCCCGGTGACTCCAACAGTTGGAGCCTGCGTGTCCTGGGGACAAAGAAAAGCGCGTATTTCACAACCAAGAACCCACGCCAGTGGCAGTGGATGGACTACGATGGTGGAGATCAGATCTGGCAGGTGCAGGATATCGGTTTTCAAACCCTGTTCCCGGCAATCACCGGCGGCATTTTCGAATTCGGATTCCCCGACGCCCTGCAACAGATGTGGGCGGCCTTTCTGGACGAATTGGCCGGAGGCGATGCCCGCGGTTTCCATTGCGCAACGCCCGCAGAGGCCGCCGACCACCACGCTGTCCTGACCGCAGCTCTAAAGGCCGGCACCGAACATTCGGTTGTCAAAGTCAACTACGGGGCGGCGTCATGAAACGGTCTCAGATCAATCAGGCCATAAAAGAGGCCAAAGAGCTGTTGCAGGACTTTCGTTGGTCTTTGCCTGCATGGGCAGATTGGGGTGTCGCAGATTTTGCGGCCAATCCAAACCTTGGCGACTGGCTGCGTTTGCATCAGATGGGCTGGGATGTGACCGACTTCGGCTCGGGTGAATTTGCCCGGCGCGGTCTTGGTCTGTTTTGTCTGCGAAATGGAAATCAGTCGGACCCGACAAGCCTGCCTTACGCTGAAAAGCTGTTGTTTGTGGGTGAAGGGCAAGAAACCCCGTTTCATACCCACAAGATCAAACTGGAAGACATCATCAACCGTGGTGGCGGGGATTTGATGATCGAGTTCCGCCAGCCAGAGGGCGCAGACGATCTGATCAAACTGCGCTGCGATGGCGTTCTTCGCGAGCTGGACAAGGATGAACCACTCTGCCTGAAACCCGGATCAAGCGTTACCATCCCTCGCGGGTTGTATCACCGCTTCTATGCGCGACCGGGCGGCGGAATGGTGTTGGGCGGCGAGGTTTCTCAGGTCAATGATGACGGTTCAGACAATTATTTTCTGGAACCGTTAGGGCGGTTTTCGACTATCTTTGAAGACGAAGCGCTGATGCATCCTTTGTGGAACGAAGTGGGCGTGGCCCCATGACCGCGCGCGCAGGCATCATATGTGCAGGCAACTGGATTGTGGATATCGTCCACGAGATCGGCCACTGGCCCCATGAAAGCGATCTGGTTCGCATAAACGGTCAGGACATGGGGATGGGGGGCGGTGCCGCCAATGTCGTCTCGGGTCTGGCCAGGCTTGGAACCGGATTTCCTCTGTGGCCGATGGGCGCGATTGGAGATGATGATTTTGGGCGTTTTATCACGCAGCGCTGTCATGAGCAGCGACTTCCAACCGATCTGATCGCGGTCAAGCCAGACGTCGCGACAGCGCATACCCATGTCATGTCCGTGACCGGAAAGTCTCGCACCTTTTTCTACCAGGGCGGTGCCAATGACGCCCTGACGGCCGAAGACTTCCCGACGGATGTTTTTGAAACCTATAAGGCGCGTCTCTTTTATCTGGGGTATCTGACCCTGCTGGCCGAAATGGATCGGATCAATCGTGATGGCGTTTCCGCTGCGGCTGCAGTCCTTGCCCGTGCCCGTGCGGCTGGCATGACAACCTGCGTCGATCTGGTTTCGGTTGATCGCCCGGATTTCGCCGAAAGCATCGCGGCTGCGCTGCCACATATCGACTATCTGATCCTGAACGAGGTCGAATTGGCGCGGGCCAGCGGTCAGGAACCACCGGCCGAAGGTCAAGTCCCCGACGATCAGGATTTGATCCAGATGGCGACAGCCCTGATCAAAAAGGGCGTCGGACAGGCGGTGATCGTTCACTGCCCGCAAAAAGCACTCTGGGTTGGGGCGAATGGACAAGTCTTTTCGGCTCCGGTCGTGCCAATGCCACGTGAAGAGGTCGCAAGCCCCCTGGGTGCAGGCGATGCGTTCTGCGCCGGTATTCTCTATTCGCTTCATGAAGGCTGGACACCCCAGCGCGCCCTTGAACTGGGCCACAGGGTCGCAAGAGCATCCTTGCGCGGGGTTACAGCCACCGAAGCCATCCCAAACTTGAACGAACTGCTCGATCCATTGGATCGGCGGAAAAAAGGCGTCACAAAATGAAAACATTCAACGTGACGTCACAACCTGTCTTTAGAGGAGGAAAAGACAATGACTATTATTCCTAGACGCGGATTTCTGGCGCTAACCACTGCGGCCATGACAGCAATGATGCCGTTAGGTGTAGCTGCGCAAGATGCGCCAGTGATCGCCAGCGTCGTGTTCCAAGGCGACCAGTTCATGCAGTTCCTGCAAACCGGCGTGCGCGAGACAGTCGAAGCGGCGGGCGGCGAAGTGCTGGAAATCAACATTGATGGCGATCAGGCGCGTGAAATTCAGGCCATCGACACCTATATCTCGCGCGGTGTGGATGCGATTGTGATTGCTCCGCTTTCTGCGGCGAACTCAGGACCTGCTTTGCAGCGTGCCCGTGACGCGGGTATTATTGTTGTTGCACTGAACGGTGGGCTGGAGGATGCCAGCATCGCGAATGCAACGTTCTCAACCGCGAACCGTGATCTTGGTGCATCGACAGGTGCTGCAGCCGCCAGTTTTGTGACGGAAACCCTTGGTGGCGAAGCAAATGTCGCAATTCTGGCATTCTCATCGCTTCTGCCAGAACAATCCGGTGACCGGACAGGCGGGTTCAAGGATGCTGTGGCCGACGGCAACTCTATCCAGGTTGTCGCCGAACAGGACGCTTGGATGCCAGAGGCCGCAGTGACTGTGGCCACCGACATTCTGACCGCCAACCCTGAGGTCAACGTCATCTATGCTGCAAACGAAGGCGGCACTGTTGGCGCGATGCAGGCTGTGCTCAATGCGGGCCGCGCTGGTGAGGTTTTTGTCTTTGGCATCGACGGTTCAGAACAG